>CAYXKS010000100.1:5054-9854 GCA_964465725.1 uncultured Bacteroides sp.
ATTGATGCTTCTTCGGCCGGACAGGATGCAGGTATCACGGAGGAGACGACAGTGATTGCGGAGAGTGGCGGGCAGATGGCGCCGCCAGTTGGCACCGCCGGCGTTCAGGAGATCACGGACGCTGACCTTGCAGGGAAGAGATCGGGATTTAGCGGGATTGTCTGGACGATTCTCATTTCGGTAGCAGGCGCCGGGGCCATCGTCGGAGCGATCGCCGGGTTTGTGAGGTTGAAGAGAAATTTAGTGGAAAAGGAGTAAGGAACAGGAGTTCCTAAGTACGATCTGACAGTTTTTCGGGGTATCAAGGGAGGAAAATTCCCTTGATACCTTTTTTGATGAATTTTATATTGAGAACTGCTATCATTTTCTGTTGTAATCATGTATAATTATCTAAAGCAACTACATTTTGATTGTCATATAATTACAGCAAACTACATGACAGATTTCTGTTTCCGACTTTTGCAGGAGCCATATATGGAAGTTCCTGCAAGGTTAAAGATGAAATTTTCAATGCCGGTAACTATAGATGACTACATGGAGTAACTTGAGATCATAAAGTGACAGGAGCGCATGGCCATGGATAAGAGAAAAGAGATACCTATAAAGGGAATGAGAATACGCACACTTAATATTGGCATGATTTTTGTATCATGTGTTTTGTACATACTGCTTATATTGGCCTCCTCTTATGCATTGCGCGAGTATCGGTCCATGGTGGCTGCGACGGAAAGATATATCGCCTGTGAGAAGAATGCTTTGCTATTGGTGGACGGTTCCAATTATCTTACGGAGGAGGTGCGTCTCTTTGCGGTTAACGCCGATCTTAAGCATGTTGATAATTATTTTGAAGAGGTGTATACGACCAGGCGCAGAGATAACATATTTGAATTGTTTGAAGCTTATGGCTCCCGCGAGGATTATGATTTGCTTCAGGCGGCGCTTGATGATTCCAATAATCTGATGCAGCAGGAAATTTATTCCATGAAACTGGTTGCGTCTGCACAGAATTATGATATGGAAGACTATGAAGATGTGCAGAAGGCCGAACTTAGCCCGGAGGACCAGCTTTTAAGTCCTGAGGAGAAGATGGAGAAAGCCCGCGATATGGTATTTGGCACAGAATATCAGGAACATAAAGCATTAATCTTAGACGAGGTTTCTGATTTCCTGAATGATATCATACAGGACAGCCAGCAGGAACAGCAAGCCAGTACAGACAGTTTAAGGATTGCAATGCGTCAGCAACAGGTTCTGATCAGTATTTTATTTATTGAGAATATTCTTGTCTTTATCATGATTCTCCATTTGATTATTAAACCATTGCAGATTTATGTCAGAAATATTAAAGATGAAAAGAGAATGGAAATCATAGGTTCCTATGAGTTTAAATATCTTGCTCTGACCTATAATAATATTTTTGAATTGAATGCAAGCAATGAGGCTGTGCTCCGGCATCAGGCGGAACACGATCATTTGACCGGATTAATGAACAGGGGCGCTTTCGATCAGTTACAAAGTGCCCTCAAGACAGATACAAAGCCGCTGATTCTTTTGATCATTGATGTGGATAAATTCAAGCTGGTCAATGACGGATATGGGCATGAAATGGGAGACAGAGTATTGAAAAGAGTAGCCAGACTTTTGGAGGAAAGCTTCCGTGCTACGGATTATCCTGCAAGGATCGGTGGAGATGAGTTCGCCGTTATTTTGGTAAATGTCACTCCGGATATGAAGGGAATCGTTGAGAATAAGGTTAAAGAGATAAATGTAAAGCTGCAGAATCCAACGGATGATTTGCCGAAGGTATCTTTAAGCGTAGGGGCGGCGTATTCTGATGGAGGTTTTAATGACGAGCTATACAATCAGGCGGATCAGGCATTGTATAATGTCAAGGAGCATGGCCGTTGTGGCTGCCGGTTTTATGAGGACTGCGCATCTGCTGAATCAGGCGTATGATTTTTATCTTCACATTCCTGCATTTGTCTGATAAAATATAGACGGGTATTTTTTGTGTTTCAATATATGAATTGAAAATGTTATGGCATTACGCTATAGTTAACGACATTAGAAATTTCGTTTTCGGCCTTGCAGAAGCTTCCGTATATGGCTCCTGCAAGAGCCGGAAACAGAAATTTATTATGTCGTTTACTATAAGAATAGGGACAGGAGAGGTTACAGAATATGGACTATAAGGCAATTCCATTCGAAAAGAGGATAAAAAGTAATATCAGAAATTACGCATTGGACAATTTGTACACGATCGATACGCTAAGAGAGTATTGTAAGGCCCTCCATGCGCTGACGGGAGTTGAACTTCTGCTCACAGAGAGGCATGGTGAGAAGGTCGTTTCTGTTGGAAGTTTCGCCGGGTTTACACCGGATGTGGTCGGAGAGCCGGGACGCAAGGTCAGAGTTTATGGCCGGACGATCGCGCATTTATATGCGCAGATGGATAGGGTGCCTGCGACTATGTGCCAGGAAGTGGGAAATCTTCTGGATGAATTCACCAAGATTCTTTCACGGTGGGGTGAGGAAGCATATTTACATATGGAATCTTCCATATATATGGATGAATTGGAAGAGAAAGTGGGCGTTCAGCATGTACAGACGGCCAGGGGCGAGAAGGAGGATATGCTGACCGGCGTATACCACAAGCTCTATTTTGAGGAGCAGATGCAGCGGCTCGACGACGCCAGTGTTGCGCCAGTGGCAGTGATCAACGCCAATATCAATGACTGGAAATTTGTCAACGATCATTTTGGAGATGAAGAGAGCGACAGGTTAATCAAAACGATTGCCGATATTATAAAACAGGAAGCGAAACCGGACTACATTATTGGACGTGTAGATGGGGATGTGTTCATTGTTCTGATTCCCATGGCAGAGGCTGGAGAGGCGGAAGAGTACTGTGCTAATGTACAGAGAGCCTGTCTGGAATATGAGGACGCGGTTCTGGCGCCTTCTGTGGCGTGCGGCGTCGTCTATAAGACCAACGTGGAGGAGCAGTTGAAAGATAAGCTGCCGGATGCTGAATACGAGATGTTCAACAATAAATTCGAGATCAAGAATGCGTCAGGGTACCGCGAGAGACTGGAGCATGGCGTATAATACGGGACAAGATTTTTGTGATTCATATAGTGTTTGTGGCGTAGATGACAGTATAGATAACCAATATGGGCATGGATAATAGATATAAAAATTGGGATAACATTTAGAAGATGTTATCCCTTTTATATTGATAGAATGTGTAGATCAGCGCAGCAAGGGCGCAGGGCTGTTGTCTTAGATATTTTATTCATATTTCAAAATTATAAAATAAATATTAAATTCATTTTATGGAAGAAAACAAGATAAAATGAGTAAAATAAAGAAAATGGAAGATAATAGGAGAAATATTCTACTTAAATCGAAATAAATCAGTTTGCAAACACATGCATATGAAGATAATATATGTTCTAGCAATTAGCACTCGACATAAGTGAGTGCTAATAACAAAAAGATAGTTATGAACTTATATTTTATAAGGAGGCAGAAATCATGAAATTGACACCACTTGGCGACAGAGTAGTATTGAAGCAGTTAGTTGCAGAGGAGACGACCAAATCCGGCATCGTACTTCCGGGACAGAGTAAAGAGAAACCACAGCAAGCTGAGGTAATTGCAGTAGGTCCTGGCGGTGTGGTAGATGGCAAGGAAGTGAAGATGGAAGTTAAGGTTGGCGATCAGGTAATTTATTCCAAGTATGCCGGAACAGAAGTTAAGCTGGACGAGGATGAATACATCATCGTAAAACAGAATGACATTCTGGCAGTGATCGAATAATAATCCTGTTGCTGGAAACAGAAAAACGTATTCCAGGGCAGCAGTGAGGAAGACGGATTGAGGAGACAGGATCAATATTTTAGAAGAAAGAGAACCGGCACAACAGCCGATTAAATTAATTAGGTTATATAGGAGGACATTGAATCATGGCAAAGGAAATCAAATATGGTGCAGAGGCCAGAGCGGCTCTGGAATCAGGTGTAAATCAGTTGGCAGATACAGTCAGAGTGACATTGGGACCGAAAGGAAGGAATGTTGTTCTGGATAAATCTTATGGCTCTCCATTGATCACAAACGATGGTGTTACTATCGCAAAAGAGATCGAGCTGGAAGATGCGTTCGAGAATATGGGTGCACAGCTTGTCAAAGAAGTGGCGACGAAGACCAATGACGTGGCAGGCGACGGAACCACAACAGCTACCGTATTGGCACAGGCAATGGTAAATGCAGGTATGAAGAACCTGGCAGCAGGCGCAAATCCGATCATCCTGAGAAAAGGTATGAAGAAAGCTACTGACTGCGCAGTAGAGGCGATCGCTAAGATGAGCTCCAAAGTAAAGGGCAAGGAGCATATTGCAAGAGTTGCGGCCGTATCTTCCGGTGATGAGGAAGTAGGACAGTTGGTTGCGGACGCTATGGAGAAGGTTTCCGGCGATGGCGTCATTACAATCGAGGAGAGCAAGACCATGTTGACAGAACTGGACCTGGTAGAAGGTATGCAGTTCGACAGAGGTTATATCTCTGCTTACATGGCAACTGATATGGATAAGATGGAAGCGGTTCTTGAGAATCCATATATTTTGATTACTGATAAGAAAATTTCCAACATTCAGGAGATCCTTCCGCTTCTGGAGCAGATCGTACAGTCCGGTGCGAAGCTGCTTATCATCGCAGAGGATGTAGAAGGTGAGGCGCTTACCACACTGATCGTCAACAAGCTGCGCGGAACATTCAATGTAGTGGCAGTGAAGGCTCCCG
>CAYXKS010000101.1:0-9807 GCA_964465725.1 uncultured Bacteroides sp.
CCTCTCTGGCGGCCTGCTCCGCTTTCTCCCGCTGCCTGAAAATACCGAACACAGTGGGTCCGCTGCCACTCATCAACGCGTTCTCAGCCCCCTGCCTGCGCAGAAGCTTTTTCAATTCCTCGATCACTGGATACTCTCTGACCGTCACTGTCTCCAGAACATTGCCAAGTCTGTCCGTGATACCGCTCAAATCTCTATCCTGGAGCGCCCGAATCATCCCGTCTATATCAGGATGCCAGGTAAGTGTATCTGCATGCAGATTTCCATAGACAAATCCGGTCGACACATTGATGTCAGGCTTGGCGATCACCAGAAAAGCCTCCGGCGGCGATGGCAGAGGATTCAAAACCTCTCCAATCCCTTCCGACAACATTGTGCCTCCCACGATACAATAAGGAATGTCGGCTCCCAGTTTTACACCGAGCGCCTGTAGCTCCGATACAGAATATCCCATCCCGAAAAGCTCGTTCAGCCCTCTCATGGCTGCCGCCGCATCGGCGCTTCCGCCCGCCATACCGGCCGCGACGGGTATCCGCTTTGTCAGCGTAATCTTTACACCCTCCGTAATGCCTTTCTTCTGGAACAACAGTTCCGCCGCTTTACAGATTAAATTGCTGCCATCTGACGGCACCTCGCTGCTGTCCGACTTAAGCTCAATGCCCGGCTGCCTCCTTTTCTCTATAATAAGTTCGTCGTAAAGGTCCACTGTCTGCATGATCATTCTGACTTCATGATAGCCATCCGGTCTGCGCCACAGGACATCCAGTCCGATATTGATCTTCGCATATGCTCTCTGAGTAATCTTCTCCATAAGCAAGAATTCTACCTTTCTGTCTGCATCCGGTAATCTGTCCTGTTCAGGACAAATTGCACTTTGTATACAATGATTGTACTTAATTATATACAATCTCTATTTTCCCGTCAACTATGCGTACATGTATTTTTCTTAAAGCTGTTTTTTCTTAAAGCGAAAAATCCTGAGCTAAACTGTTGCTTTAAAGTCATCATATGCCCAAACCACCAAAAACTATATCAAAACAAAAATAAAAAACCGTAGCTATGAATGCATAGGCGATATCAGCGGTCACGCCTGCTCATTCACAGCTACGGTCAATTTACTTCTCACGTTATGTACAGAAAAAAATTATAAACACTGATAAAAATAATCACTCCCATCAGACACATAAAAAGTTTATCGACAGTCTCGCTCTCAATCTTTCTGTTAATCCTGCATCCCACTAGGCCGCCAGACACTCCGCCCAGAATCATTAACAACAATATCCTCTTATCAACGGGCGGCATATTACCTCCAAATAGCGTAGCTAAGAGACTGGAAATCTGCGAGAACATGATCACATAAATGGAATTCAGGGCTGCCTGCTTTGTCTCCATGGAAAAAAAATAAAACAGAACGACCAGATTAATTGGTCCGCCTCCAATTCCCAAAAAAGAAGACATCATCCCCAACACAATACCGGTAACGAAAACAAACATTCTGTTCTTTATATTTTGGGCAGGTATTTTTTTCTTAAAAAAAGTATAAGCCAGTGTCCCAAATGTAACCAACGCCAGAATTCCTGCCTGAACCGCCGCTACAGCACTTCTGTTCTCTAGATGATTGATTATCCGTTGATAGAATTCTCTTCCCACCACACCTCCCACCACACTGCCCAGCGCAAGAATCGTTGCAAATATATTGTCAAATTCAAAATCGTCTCTTTTCCTTAAATTTTTGTATAAAGAAACAACCGCCATGGAGAGTACCGTACAGCCGGAAAGGAAAGATACGGACGTGACTTCCATAATCTCCAACGCATCCAATACCGGTTTGATAATTACCCCGCCGCCTATGCCGCAGACAGCTCCTACAATTGAAGAAAAAAAGCAGACCAATATAATAGCCAGATATTTCATATTACAATTTTCCTTCCCGCCTCATGTACATCCGCGCAATTTTCTGCATCCGCGGCAAACATGCATCAAAAAACATACGATAAGCCTGACAGAAGTAATTCTCTCCAAATGCTGTTCCTGGCTGTTGCCTGTGTCTCCGACATCCTCCCCGACAGACGCCAAAATATAAACACTGCTTACAAGTTTCCGTATGATCATAAGAATTTTCGAGAAATCTGATCTCCCTGCGCTTTCGATCAATCGCGTCAAATCCCTCTTCATTCAGATTTCCCAGCCTGTACTCATCCAAAACATAGAAATCACAAGGATAAACACTGCCGTCCGCTTCCACCACATTCTGTATCCCGCAGATCCCCCTCTGTTCACAGGCCTCCGGCTGACGTCCTGCCAGAATACCTATGTAGTTCTCAAACTGTCTGATATAAGGCTGCCTGCCCTGTCTCAGATCCATCTCCCACAGACCAAACAAATCTATCAGAAACTGTCCATATACTTCAGGCATCAGTGAATAACCCTGTTTTCCTTGCTCTTCCATCGCAGGATCCAGACATGCAATATATTGCTGCCAGAAAAAGCCCAGCTTCCGATACTTCTCATAAATTCTGCGGACTTTAGGCGCTGTTCGGCTATTCACCACCGTGAGTATATTGAAATCAGCTCCAGCTTCCTCCAGCAGCCTGGCCGCATGAAGCACACGAAAATAAGTATCCTGTCCTTCTGCATCCTTCCGCAATGCATCATGAGTGGACCTGATGCCATCCACGGAAAGCCCTGTCAGAAAATGATTCTGTGCAAGAAAACTACACCATTCCTGATCCAACGCATAGCCATTCGTCTGCAGCGCATGATCTGTTTTCACTTTTTTCGTATTATATTTTTGCTCCAATTCCAGACATTTTCTGTAAAAATCGATACCTGCCAGTGTAGGTTCTCCTCCTTGAAATACAATTGAACAATATCCGTCAGCCGCTTCCATGATCCGCCGAATCACATTCTCCAACGTATGCTCATTCATAATTCCATAAGAAGCCTGTTTTCTGTTTGCCATCTCATCCGCATAGAAACAATAGCTGCAGCGCATATTGCAAAGTCCTGATACCGGTTTTATCATCACTTGAATCTCGGACATTATCTTCTCCTTTTATCCCAGGCTTATGGCAGGCGCATCTCTGAGGCGAACCCGCGTTTATAAAAATTACCCAGAACACTCCAGTAAATTTACCTCTTATGCATGTTTCAGGCCAAGTCTGACATACTGCTCCTCCGGCGCTTCTGCCTCCCGCATTCCCGTCATCAGCTTTCTGCACATTTCGGCTTCCTTTTCCTCATCCTTCAAATTGCAAAGCTGTCCATAATCATTCTGTAAATCATAAAGCTCGGAGTTCATAACATACTCAATATTTCCCGAATAATCTTCTGGATACAATGCCCGGATCTTATAAACCGGATATTGCGTATATGGAAGAAATCTTCCCATCTCCATCGACTCTGCATACCGCTCATCGAAATATCTCCAAATCGTGGAGGGAACGCCACAATATTGATACAAAGGGCTGTTTTCCCGGCTTTTAGGCGCTCTGAAATAAGTGTATCTGCCATCAAAGACATTAACGGCTCTTCCAAACCATCCGTAAATCACCTGTTCTCTGGGCTCTATCCTTCCTCTGACAGTATCCAGAAGACTCATTCCCTTTACCCGTTTCGGTATATTACACTGATGATGCTGTAGAATTGTAGGCATAAGATCAATATTCTGCGTCAGTTCCTTCACTCTTTTTCCGGATTCTCTGCCCCCTGGGAAATGAACCATCAGAGGAATATGTGCCATCTCATTGTAGGCATGCATTATGTTCTTTCCGGTGAACCCATGTTCTCCAAGCATATGTCCATGGTCAGTTGTGAAAATAATCAAGGTGTCCTCATACATATTATTTTCTTTCAAAGTACTCAGAAATTTCCCAAACCAGTAATCGGCCATGCTCAGAGTTCCAAGATAACATTTCTCCAGGTGTTCCACCGCATCTGCAGGCTCTGTCACCTCCGCATAGCTTGGCCAGCAAAATTCTCTGCCTTTATAATCATCCTCATACATCTTGTGATATTTCTCAGGACAGTCAAAAGGCTCATGTGGGTCAAAACTTTCTACCATGAGAAAAAACTCGTCTGCTCCTTTGTTTTGTTCCACCCACTCACAGGCCGAACGGAAAGTTCTTGGTGAAGGATACTCTTCTTCCGTAGTGAATCTGGTCTTATTTAACAAATACTGGGATGATTTTTTCCCATAGCTTTCCGGGTCAACAGCCGGCTGCTTCACGCGTGAAATCCAGGTATCGAACTCCTGCCCCCTGTGATACTCCCATGTGTTGAAAAGATAGCAATAATTTTCTCCACCAATTTCAAAATAATGTGTATGATCGGTCGTTATATGAGTAAAAACTCCCTTTTCGCGCAGCAGCTGTGGAAAAGTAATATCAAAAGGCTCGATCCCTCCCCACCCTCTCTCCAGAAACTGCATCCGGCCTGTAAAAATATCCCTTCTGGCAGGCATGCAGGGAGCAGATCCAATAAAATGATTGTCGTATACGGTACAATCCTCTGAGAAAGCGTCTATATTGGGCGTAATCCCTTTTGCCATCTCGTTATAGGTCTTTAAATATCTCCTGTTCAAGGTATCCATCAATACCAGTATTGTTTTCATACATCCTCCTTTTTTATTCTTACCTTTCATGTCTTTCCGGGCACAAACATTTCATCCTTTTATTCCGGTTGTCACAATTCCTTCCACAAAATATTTCTGCATGAATACATACATCACAAGAAGTGGAAGCATAATTAAGGTTGTTGCCGCCATCAGATAATTCCACTGCGTAATGAATTCTTCCCTGAAAACGCTTAGTGCAAGCTGCACTGTCCACATATTCTTTTTCGTGGTAATAATCAGCGGCCATGTATATTCATTCCAGGTACTTGTCGTCTTGAACACTATCAATGTGGCAAATATTGATTTGCTTAACGGAAGATATATCCTGATAAACGCTCCCATCCTCGATAATCCGTCTATTTTCGCCGCATCATCAAGCGATTGAGGGAAATTCATAAAAAACTGCCGAAACAAAAATACTCCGAACGCCCCGGCAATATAAGGAGCTATCATACCCGCATAAGTATTAATCAAACCGGTACCGCCCTGTCCCATAATATTGTTACCTCCCGCAAGCGGAAAGTATTTCATCGCCACAAAATTCGGCAGCATAGTGACCTGCTGCGGTATCATCATTCCCACCAATGCAAGAAGAAACAGAAAATCCTTTCCTTTAAATACCATTCTTGCGAACGCATATCCTGCAAGAGAATTAATCACCAGGCTGATAATCACCGCCAGAAATGTAGTGTAGAATGAATTCCAGAAAAATCTTCCCCAATCGGACGACCTCATGGCCTCTGCATAATTGGAGAACTGCCAGCGCTCCGGCAAAAGCCGGAACGCCGCATCAGAAATCTCGGCTGAGGTTTTTAAAGACGTCAAAACCATAATCAGAAAGGGGATTATTATAACAACGCAAAACAGAACCATCATCACAAACAGAATCATACGGGTGCCTTTTTTCATATTCATATTCTCCTCCTATCCAATATCCAAATCCTGGCCTTGATTACCATATCTGAAATTAAGCAGTGTAAAAATCAGGATAATGAATAACAGAAATACCGCTTCTGCTGCGCCATAGCCCATCCGATACTCTGTAAACGCCCTTATATATATCTGATGTACTATCGTAGTGGTTGCATTCATCGGCCCACCGCCAGTCATGACATTTACCTGTTCAAATACATTAAACGCATTGATTACTCCGGTAATAACGATAAAAAAGGTCACTGGCCGCAGCATAGGTATCGTAATACGGAAAACTTTCTGCAGATATCCTGCTCCGTCTATAGACGCCGCCTCATACAGATAAGAAGGAATATTATTCAGCCCTGCTACATATAACGTCATATAATACCCGACGCCTTTCCATACCCCCATGACGATCATAGCCCCCAGAGCCAGTTTTTCATCATATAACCACTGTTTCCCCTTAAACCCAAATGCCTCAAGGATCACATTAAATATCCCGTTTGTCGGATCATACAGCCAAAGCCACACCATAGACATGGATACCATAGATGTAACATAAGGAAGATAAATAAACCCTCTGAAAAAGCGGGTCCCCCAAAGCGCAGCATTGTTTAGGGCCAGCGCCAGAACAAACCCAAGAATAAGCGTCATAAACACCGTAAACACTACATAAATTAAAGTGTTTTTCACAGATTTCCAGAACAGGCCGTCATGAGCCAGATCAATATAATTCTTTATTCCCACAAAGGATATAGTTTTCAGGTTAAAATCTGTAAAGCTCAACGCGATATTCACAACAATGGGAAATAGGACAAACAAAAGGAAAAAAATATAATAGGGAGCTATAAACCAATAGGCACACCGGTCAAACGTAACGTCTTTCTTCTTTTTCATCCGAAACCTCCGCCCCTTTGTCAGTTATTGTATTTCCTTTTCCAGCTGTGAAAGCGCGTCCTGCAGCGCCTGTTCTGCCGGTTTCTTACCATTGATGACCTCTTCATAAGCAACGGAAACATATTTATTGTAAACACTCACCCACGGTACTGTGGCCTTTCCTTTACCACTTTCCACATAGTCGAGCACCGCCTGGTTCAGCTCTGCATCACCTGACTGGATAAATTGCTCCTGCAAAGATTTCTTCACGATTGGCACCTTAAAATCTTCCGTTCTCATCCAGACAATCTCGTTGGAAAGCATATGCTGCATAAACAGCCACGCCTCTTCTTTATGCTTTGAAGTTTTTCCCATCGCTATCAGATTGTATCCGCAGAAAGAAACTCCAGGCTCGGAACCATCTTTGGACATAACCGGCATATAACCCACCTCCACTTCCGGGTTATCCGCCTTAAACTGCCCTATCTGCTGTGGATTGAGATTACTGATAGCTGACATGCCTTTCATAAAAGGCCTCTCGTCTCCTTTTTGCTGATCATGCGGAATAGAAACATTCATCTGCGCCAGTTCTCCCAGAAACGTCAGTGCTTCGACAGCTCCCTGATCCGTAAAGGCCGGCTGAAGATTCAGCTCATCAATCACCTGCGAACCCGCACTGCGCATATATGGCTCAGTGAATACAAGAGAACTGTCAATAAAAGGAATATCCAGCCCGCCAAAAACCACCTTATCTCCTTCTCTTTCTGTCAACACTTCCGCTGCGTTCTTCAGCTCCTCCCATGTAGCAGGGGGATTCTCCGGATCCAGTCCCGCATCCACGAACTTGTCCTTGCGAAATGCATAAACCTGCGGGTTGGGATATATTCCCAGCGCCACCTGGTCTCCCTGATATTTTCCCATTTCATATGCACTCTCAAACAAATCGTCCTTTTCGTCCCACGTTTCTATATAACTGTCCAGCTCTTCGAAATCGCCCAGAGCCCCTCTTGAACCAATTTCTGCTAAAACAAGATGAATAACATCAGGATAAGTATCACTTAATACGGCTGCATTTAATTTTGTCTCCTGATCCGAGATCGTGCTGGACATCCCTGTAGCCTCAACTTTTATATTAGGATATTTTTCCTCAAAGGAGTCTACGCATTTCTGCACGAACTCCGCATCAGCCTGCGAAGTCCCCTGATACCAGTATTGAATCGTCACCTGTTCATCACTACCTGTCTCCTCATTACTGGTCTTTTCCTGTGCAGTATCCTGAGATGAATCCACACTGCTTCCCTGTACCGTGCTGTTTTGTTCTTCCGATGGCTGTTCCACACTGCTGCCGCATCCTGCCAGTATCGCTGCTGTCATCGCTGCAGCCAATAATCTTTGTACTTTATTTCTTTTCCACATAAATTTCTCTCCTTCCATTTTTTCATGACATATATTGTCTGAAGGCCTTCATTCTCCATAAAACCACTTTACCATTTTCTCTCCGGAAATACTTTTTCTATCTATTGGTAGTTTTGTAATATATTTATGAATTTTTATCCATCTTTTTTGTATCTTTTCATTTTTATAAAATCTTTTGAACCTTTTCTCTTATCTTTTGATTGTGCAATGTATACAACTAACATCATTTGCCAACCCTACTTTTGTATTATATACTGTAAAAAACACCCAAAGTAATCAAACCAGTTCAGAAGAGGTGCCTGTGATGTGGAATAGAAAAAGTATTTCTTTTCAGATAATTATTACGGTAATTATATCTTTCCTTGCTCTGTTTCTCTTCTTCTCCATACTCACCACAAGACTGTATTACAGAAACGTAACCGATATCATGCAGGAATCTCAGCAGCATTCCCTAACTCAGTTGAACGAAAGCTTTAATACATTTTACCAGCAAATCATTTATACAATGATTCAACTTGATGGAGATTCCACAATAAAACAGTATCTCACAAAAGATCCGGTTGATGCTTTCGAATATTACCGAATGCAGCAATATGTCCATGACTTTCTTCAGGTCTATACAGGGTTTTTCCCAAATTCTGATCTGCATCTGATTCTGTATGGAGAGAACGGCCAGACATATACCACTTACAACGAAACATTACATTTGGAAAATACCGGAATACTTGATGAAGATTTTGTAATGCAGGCCGAAAAAAACCATCGCCGCATCGGTGTTTCTTATTCCTATCCCGGACTTACTTCTTATAACGGGAATAGAAATTATATCTATTTTGTTCACGCCCTGTACGACCCTTACCGTTCCAGATATTATGGCACCATTCTGATTGTAATCGATAAGTCATGTATCACGAGACTTTACACTGATTTATTGCAGGAAAATAATTCCTTCTCTGTTATTGCAAAAGACGGGTTTATTATATTGGACAGTAACAATACCCTGACGGACAGTTATGATTCCAGCCTTCTTTCTATCGCTGAAAACGAAGCCCCCGGTATTTTGGAATATAAGAACGAAAAATGGATACCCAGCTCTGTATATAATCAATATTTTAATTTCTATATCCTTCAATTAACAAAATACGATGCGATTACATCCAGAGTCTTTCCCTCTATTCTGCGTGCCCTGGAGCTATGCTGTATCGTGTATCTTATTGTAATTGGTATACTTGTATACCTTTTCAAAAAAATTACACATCCGATTCACCGGCTTTCCATTGCCATGCAGAATGTCTCTGACAAAGACCTCCTCTTCCGTCCTCAGAAAATGGAGTTCTCAGGTTGCTCGGAAGCACGGCTTCTCGGAGATAGTTTCAATGAAATGTTTTCCAAACTGGAATACTATACAAAAAAACTGATGCAGGAGCAAAATACCCGTTATGCAGCCGAACTAAACTCTCTGCAGTACCAGATCAATCCTCATTTTATATACAATACTCTCGCATCCATTAAATACCTCTCCACGGCAGGCCAGCGCGAAAAAGTAATTACAGGGATTAATTCCCTCACAAAACTTCTTCGTAAAACGCTGGGGGACAGCAGGAAAACGATTCCATTGGAGCAGGAACTGGATCTTTTACAAGATTATTTCTCAATCCAACAACTGCGTTATGGGGATGGAATCCGGCTGTCTCTGAATATCAAAGAGGGCTGCCGCTCTGTAGAAGTCCCTCGTTTTTTCCTGCAGCCGCTTGTTGAAAACTCTATTTTTCACGGTTTTTCCACAAGTACGCCCAATGGTTGTATCAGCATCTATGCCACAATAAGCGGAGTGCTTATGAAGCTGGAAATCATGGATAACGGCGCCGGAATCCCGGAGGATATCCTGTCCAATATTATGGATGTCTCTGCCAGAAACAATCAAAATGGCCTTACCAAAATAGGGCTGAAAAATATCGAGGACCGCATTAAAATGATTTACGGCC
>CAYXKS010000102.1:0-3953 GCA_964465725.1 uncultured Bacteroides sp.
TATATGTTCTCACGGACTTTGCAGCAAGTGCAAAGTCCTGGGCTGAACTGTTACGAGTTAATCACAATTCTTCCAGCATCATAGCCACAAACAACGGCAGCCCATACCAGAAAATCAATACATATCTCGGAAGGTACGTCGGGCCAAGTATCACGGTCAGCCATACAATCAACACCATCAGGAAGGGCATTACGATATGATACTTCCTTCGATACAGCATGTAGGCGAACACAAAGGCAACTCCCCAGAACAGCCCGCCCGGAGAATACAGCATGGAAAAGATCGGCACCTTCTCCTGTGATATTTCCAGAGACAATTTCCTGTATGCCCTGTCCAGCCATGGAATCTTGCTGGCCCTATACCCGGGTTCCTCCACTTCATAGCCGAAGTAGGAGCTGTCCCCATAGGTAAAAGTAAAAACCGTATTGCCGGAATAGACGTCAATAACTGTGTCCGGATACCAGAATCCATAGGAATTTACGAGCCACGCATTGATATAGGACAGTGGCTTGCGAAGCCCGATCTTAAGCCATAATTTCGCGTAGCGCGACTTGTTCGCACGATATGCATCGTTTTGGAAATGTACTTTCACAGGGTCCGACAGCTTCGGATTATACAGTACAAGCGCTTCCTCGGGAAGCACTTCATGAAGAGCCGCTATATCATCCGGCTCAAAAACTTCCGGATTGAATTTATAAGTCCTGGCCAGCTGCTGAATCGGCACCGTCAGGATCTCCTGGTTTTCCTCATTCTGCGCATGTAACGCCACGGTCAGTGCGGTATTGATCAGAAAATACGAGGCAAAAATAATAATCAGAAGCAGGCCGGTCTTTTTCAGGTATGTTTTTTCCCGATTGACATAAACCAGAAGGATCAGAGACATAAGCACAAACGCATAGACACCGTTTTTGCGAAACAGCATCATGGCAAGCGCACTTAAGACAAAGAATGCCATCTTCTTTCGCAATGCAAAAAAGACTTCGCTATCACTTCCCAGATCGAGCAGCGCCAGAATCAGCATCAACAGCGCCGCCGTAAAAAGCGCATCCTTCGCTGAGCATAGCGTGAACATCACAACAACGGGAAAAAATGCAAAATAAAGCAGAGTGATGATACGCAGTCCTTTCGCGACCTTCCGTCTTCTCATAAAAATATGAAGATAAGTAAAACATCCTGAAATAATTATCATCTGCACGATCATATAACAGGCAATTCCCAGATTGTAGGAATCCGTCACCTTATGCACTGCACAGATAATGCCACCCAGCATCAGTACATGTACAAGCGGATGATGCGTGGTAAAAGTTCTGGAAGCCACCTGCAGCCACTCCTCCTGCGCGTCATAGACGAAAAATCCCGGATATACCGCAAGCAGCACCGGAAGCCAGCACAAAAGCAGAAATCCGAATATCAGCAGATCCGTGTATTTTACCGCTTTTGCCGGCGTCGCCGGCAGTTTGATATGTTCTGCCAGATTATTCTTACGGCTTTCGATACCACCCAGAAAATTCCAGAACTTCCTCACCAGGATCGTAAACAAACATGTCAATACCGGCAGAGAAATCCAGAGCTTCCAGTCCTTGAAATTCACATTCCCCACCGCATCCAGGCGGACGCCGAACAGCATCGCCGTCGTAAACAGGAGACACAGAATACCGGCAATCAGCCATCCCCGCCTGTCATGCCAGTCGATGGTCTGCAGAGACCGTCTAACCGCATAGATACATAACAGCCAGACAAAAACCGAGAAAATACTGTTGGTAAACCCAAGCGTATTCTCCTTCAGGTTAAGCATCTGCGGAAGGCAGAGCGTTCCCGCCGTGGCGATTCCAAAGGCAATTGTGTTCAGTTTCAGCTTCACTTCGAACTCTTTCTCATCCATAACCCTTTTCCTTAATTGTATATATGGTCAGCACCGTGGACCTCTGCTCCGTCCGGACTCTCTCCGCTATAAATACATTCCCGGATAACATATTGAGGAGAATTATTGAGCGATATATAAATCCTTCCGATATATTCCCCGATCAGTCCCAGCATCAGCATGATCATGCCGCCGATAAAAACAAGCGCCGCCATCAAAGAACTGAATCCAATCGGGACATTCGGATTGACAAATTTCTTTATCACCGTATATATACCATACAGGAAACCGCAAAGCGCTGTCATCCCTCCCATCGCTGTGGCAACGCGCAGCGGCTTGATGCTGAACGCTGTAAATCCATTAAACCACAGTCCCAGCAGTTTTCCCAGTGTATATCCCGACACCCCCACTTCACGTTCTCGATGGGAAACTTCTACATTCGCAATATTTTTCGTGGTACGCAGCACCAGGCCGATCACATAAGGATACGGATTCGTATAACGCAGTATTTCGTCCACAACAAATCTTTTTGCTGCAAAATAACTGGACAGATACAGCTCCTTCGGCTTACCCAGCATAACCCTCGTCATAAGTTCATTTATCTTGCTTCCGAAATTGCGAAATCCCGAATGCTGCTTATGGGCATATTTGGCATAGACCACGTCGTATCCTTCCCCGATTGCCGAAAGCAGCTTTCCCACCTCATCTGCCGGCGTCTGGCCGTCGTCATCCAGGCAGACCACCACATCACCGTGTGTATAATGAAATCCCGCCATCAACGCAGCATGCTGCCCGAAATTTCTCGCCAGATTAATACCGCATATATCTTTCCTCTCTGCACAAAGACCGCGAATCACCTCGAACGTATCGTCCGGCGAACAGTCATTGACCAACACGATTTCATAGGTATACTCAGGCAATTTCTCCATTGTCCCATCAATCTCCGCCACCACGCTTCCAAGTGTCCTGGACGAGCGGTAGCAAGGTATTACAAAACTGACAAGCTGACTCATAATTTACTCTCTTTCATCTGTTCTTTATTGTAACAGTTAAGACTCTAAATTCACTTTATTTTCGGTGAATTATCCGCGCGCCATGTCATATAATCTATTTCCATAAAGCAGACTTCCCGCTCTCCCTGCTGCGTCATCACCTTTTCCCGCATGTCCGTCAGGCGAAATCCCGCATGTTCATAGCTCCTTTGTGCCCCGATATTGTCCGCCAGAAAACGGAGGAATACCTTCTTAAGCCTTAATTCCACGAAGGCGTACTCCAGCGCCAGCTTAGCTGCCTCCGTGCCGTAACCGCAGCCAAGCGCATCCTCCTCACCAATAAAAATTCCATACTCCGCGGTACCTTCTTCCCTGTCTATATCCCGAAAATAAACGCTGCCGATCTCCCTGCCGTCGGACAGGCAGATAATAAACTGTACCACATAGCCGGGCTTTACCTGATTCTCTATCCAAGACAAATGTACCTGCTCCGTAAAAAATTCCTGATATATGAAATTTCTCCGCACAAAGTCTCTGTTCCGCCACGCAACGATCCTGGCAGTATCCTCTACCGTCATGGGCCGAAGCCGCACACAGTTGTGTGTCACCATGTCTGCACCTCATGTCTTCCTGACATAAACAAGGTCTCTGAGAATTGTCCCAAATATTTACAAACTTTTTTGGGCAAGTTCCTTACTCCTGTCTCAAAACCTGATAGACCGCATATCCATCCTCTATCGTATCTGTCTTCCTGACTGCAGCCGAAACTCCTCCTGCATCATAACATTTTTCAAGCCACTCAAAGCCTTGCTCCTCCGCCTCAGAGTCGGATATGATCAGATATACATTATCCTGTTCCAACAATGCTTCCTGTGCGGATTCTATGCCATATTGCCTTATCTTCTCATAATAGAGCGGACTTCCACACATCCATCCTCCCATAATATCATAATTCGCGTAATCATTGCCCATGGAATTTTCAAATATTTTCCGCGAAAAACTTACGGTAGAATACACATCCTCAAAGTAGAAATTCTCCCTGTGCTCCCGACAGTACTTATCTATCGCATACCCATTCTCATTCACGGACTCGCGCCGCG
>CAYXKS010000102.1:4053-6742 GCA_964465725.1 uncultured Bacteroides sp.
CGCAGCAGTATAAACATCCATATGGCGCTGCGCATCGCCGCCAGAAGTATAATCTGCCATATAACGGCATATTTTCGTAGCAGCCGGCCTGTTGACCTTCGCGTTTTCTTCTCTTTCCCCTGATTTTTTTCAGAATCCTCTATATTTTTCTCAATATTTTTCTCTATATTCTCTTTCCGTTCACCGGATGCGCCGCCTCCGTAAAGCCCTGCTATAAGGACTGCCACATACATACCAAGCAGCAAAATACTATAAGGCCCATCTCCACCGCGGAAGGTGCGGTGAAAATACCGGTAAATCTGTTCACGGGCAATCGCGCTCCAGTCTCTGCCGGCACGCAATGTACTCCCTGCATACTCCGCCATTTTTGTCAAAAGTTCCGTGTTGATCGTATCGTCCAACCCATAGTTATAATTGCGCAGCAGCATCTGCTGGTGTTCGGCAACGCCCAGCCGCGTCAGTTCCTGCTCATATTCCTCCCCGGTGATCAATTCGGGATAAAAGTCGTATACCGTCGTCCGGGCCTCGAAAAAACGCAGAAAGTCCTTCCATTCTTCACTGCCGTATGCCGCGTAGTCGATTCCCCTTGACACAAGCATTCCTGCCAGCATGATTCCCAGCACTGTGCCATATTTGACCAGGTTATCTTTTACAAAAATCTTCTTCTCCCCTGTCAGGCGATATAATCCTGCCAGCCCAATATAGGGAAGGGTCAGAAGAAGCATTTCCGACCGCAGCTGATAAGCCAAAACCACCAGCGCCATGGACGGTATATTCCGAATCACAAACTCCCTGCCGTTATCCGTATCAGGAACAGTCAAAAACAGAAAAATCGCCGTAGCAGACAGAATTGCCGCCGTAACCGTATACTGTATATTCACGAAATGCTCAAGACACACTCCCCACACAACAAGAGAAAATATTAACAGAAGAAAAAGCCTTTTTGCAACATGAAATCTTCTGCTATTTTCATCCGCGCCCGGCTTCCCTGCTCCTCCTGCCAAAACACACAGCCTGACGCTGACCAGATACAGGCAGCCAAACTGGCACAGTAGAAGAAACAGTCCATACCAGGGAATTGTCCTGCACAACCGGTAGCACAGTGCAACCACCGCTCCCAGAGGATACAAGGTCTGCATATTATGCCCGTCAGGCGTTCCGCTGTAAACACCCGACATGATGTCCAGCATCATGGTATCATCATTTAAATCATAATAGAAATCGAAACATATTCCCATCAAGAATAGCGTTGCGATTACATACAGCAAAGGCAGCGCGCCCTTTTTGAACAAGCCCCGTATGTCCTCGCCGCGCCGTTCATCAGAAAGGCCCCTCTTCTCCACAGAATTCCACCTCACTGTCTTTCCATTCATTCGTAACAGTTCAGCCTTCGGCTTCACTGTTACGAAATCTGCCCATTCCAGATCGCCTTCGGCGAGGGGCAGATTCCCTTTCGGTCTAATTTACATGTTCTCACGGACTTTGCAGTAAATGCAAAGTCCTGAGCTGAACTGTTACATTCATTCCACTCCGATTTTCTTCTTATGCCCTGGCATGTCACAGACGATAAAACGCCTTCACCTGCTCTGTGATATACTCAACTTCGTCAGCCATAAGTTTGTAATACATCGGCAAACGAAGCAGCCTGTCGCTCTCCCTGGTTGTATACCTGTCTTCACCGTGGAATCTGCCATACTTCTTTCCGGCCGGAGCAGAGTGCAGCGGAACATAGTGAAATACCGACAGGATATTTTTCTCCTTCAGAAAACTGATCAACCTGCTTCTCTCCTCCATGTCCTTCGTCTTAATGTAGAACATGTGCGCATTGTGGCTGCAGTGTTCCGGTATAAAAGGCAGCTCGATCCTTCCCTCCTCTGCCAGCGGCGCAAGCAGCTCCCGATACTGATTCCATCTGTCCATCCTCGCCTGGGTAATCTCCTCCGCCAGTTCCAGCTGTGCATACAGATAAGCTGCATTCAGATCGCTTGGAAGATAGGAAGAACCGTAATCCTGCCAGCGGTACTTATCTACCTGTCCCCTGTAATACTTGCTCCTGTCCGTACCCTTTTCCCTGAATATCTCAGCCTTCTCCACATATTTTTCATCCTGTATGAGCAGCGCTCCGCCCTCACCCATACTGAAATTCTTCGTCTCATGGAAGCTGAAACATCCAAACTCACCGAATGTCCCCAACGCCTTTCCCTTATAAGAGGCCATGATTCCCTGCGCTGCATCTTCCACCACCATCAGCCCGTGCCTTTTTGCAATGTCCATGATCACATCCATCTCGCAGCCCACTCCGGCATAGTGTACCGGCACGATTGCTCTCGTCCGTTCCGTAACCGCATCCTCGATCAGGCTCTCATCAATATTCATTGTATCAGGTCTGATATCCACGAAAACCGCCTTCGCTCCGCGCAGTACAAAGGCATCCGCCGTGGACACAAAAGTATAGGAAGGCAGGATCACCTCGTCTCCCTCTTTAATATCTGCCAGCAGAGCCGCCAGTTCCGTGGCATGCGTGCAGGAAGTGGTAAGCAGGCACTTCGCCGTTCCGGTCTGCTTCTCAATCCACTCGCTGCACTTCTTCGTAAAAGGCCCGTCCCCACAAATCTTCTGGTTCTCAATGGCCTCCTTCATATACTCAACTTCCTTCCCCGTATAGGGCGGTACATTAAAATTTATCATG
>CAYXKS010000102.1:6842-8445 GCA_964465725.1 uncultured Bacteroides sp.
ATTACCCAAACCGTCTTATACGCCCTGAACAAATCCACTGCTCTTTTCTCTGTTACGTCCTCCTCCGTGACCATACCTTCTGCCTGTCTCTTCTCTGTTACGCCATTTTCTGTCACCACGCCTTCTGCCTGCTGTTTTCTATTCCATAAATACCCAGTCCAAAGCGCAAACGGAACTGCCACAAACATATTATTGATAATCGGATACAAGTAGTTATTGCTGCCCAGCGGTGTCACCAGAATCTGCACCAGGACAAGCACCGCCATAATTTTACACTCTCCCGGCATCCTTTTTTTACACAGACACAGCACCGCCATCAGAACTGTCACAATCAGGAGCAATACTGCCGGATAATATACACTGCCATCCTCATAATACTGGAAATTGAACACTCCTCTTCCCCAATAGAAGCGAAGCAGCACAAGCAATACCGCCCCATAAATAACCTTGCAAAAAATCACCGCCCACCGTTTATCCGCAAATACTTTACGCTGCAATGTGAAAAGCGCCCAGCCTCCCAGCATACAAACACCTGCGAAGATAAGCCAGTGCAGACCCTTAAAATAATCTCCAAACATTCCTGCCACCATGGAAGACGGTTTATAGTCTGTCGCCTTTTCTGTCATGGCAAACAGGTTCATCACCATGGAAGGATAAGCGCCTGCTCCATATTTAATACAAATCACGCCAAACGGCACGCCGAAACCGATAACATATCCCAGAATACACCACAGGGTATCCGTGACCGCCCGCCTCCATTTTCCACCAAAGAGGAACGCGCCATACCACACCGCCACGATAAATGCCATTTGTACCACATTCGGCATTCGCACTGCCACATTCATGCCCAGGCACACACCTGCCGCCACATAATACCTGCAGTTTTCACATATAATCCCCTTGTACAACAGCATCATTCCCGCCGCCATCAACAGATAAGTAAGATAGTTGTACAAAATCGTGGACGGGCACCAACACAAACCCAGCGCAATCACTTCACCGACAAATACAGACAGCGCAGGTACACGTTTACTGAACACTCTGTAGACAATCACAGCCGTCGCCGACTGCACCAGCGCTGTATAAAAATACATCCCCATCAATGTGGCGCCAAAGGGCAGACACATCATCAGCCAGCCCACCACATTAGACAGAAATGTCGCCACAATCCATGTGCCATCCATAGACGTAAAATATTGAAAATTCGACAGGCTGTAAGTAGTATCCGAGACATCGATCCCTTGTCTGATCTTCAATAGAGGATAAAGAATCAATAAAACCGGAAAGACTATATTTTCCAAAACGAATCTGTTCTTTTGATAAATGCTTTGCAGTTTACTGATTCCCTTGCTTTCTTCTATTTCTCCCATATCTGCACCTCATGTCTTTTCGAATCAGGACATCCCATGAAAAACATGCATCATTCCGGACTGCTTAACAGATTCCCTTTGTCCAGATTTACATGTTCTCACAGACTTTGTCACAAGTGCAAGGTCCTGAACTGGACTGTTACCAGACGCCATTCTTCTTTGATATACCGCTAAACAATTTCCCTATCCATTCAAAAAGGCACTGCCGCACGAAGTCAACCGCCGTCCCCGCC
>CAYXKS010000102.1:8545-9782 GCA_964465725.1 uncultured Bacteroides sp.
TTTCCCTATCCATTCAAAAAGGCACTGCCGCACGAAGTCAACCGCCGTCCCCGCCACATACACAAGCAGCACGCACCCGATCATATGCGGTACAAACATCCATGTCCCCTGAACCGCATCCACCCTCAGCCAATGCATCCACTCATACCGCACAAGGCTGTGTTCATGCAACAGATACACCCCGAAAGTGTACGGAGCAAGTCGCCTGACAGCGGCTGCCATTCTGCCTTCCGGAATTATTATATTTTTAAATACCATAAAAAGCCCTACCGCTCCGGCCAGACACAAAACATGATTATAAGTAGTGGGCATACCCGCATAATACTCAAGCGTCGCAACCCGGCCCGACAATATATCGGATACCGCCGCCAGCACGAAAATCCCAAGGCTCATGCCCACATAGAAAAGCACCGCGTTTCTTCTCCGCTCCAATACCGGCAGACCATACAGCTTCAGATACGCAGCGAAAAGAAACAGGCACAAAAACCATCCATAATCATACCCATAATGGTCCGTAGCCAGCAAAGCAGGCACTACTGACTTCCACACAGAGAAATAGAAGAGTAAAACAACAAGAATGATCTGCAGTGTTTTCTTTTCCATCTGTCTGACGCCTGCTGCCAGAAACGGCGCAAGCACATACATGATAAGATACGCCGTGGCAAACCAGTAGTGCTCCGTCTCCACAGGCAGTATATAATTCAGCCACTCATACACAGAAATGTCCTTCTCCGAAACGATACCCAGACAGATCAGAACCACCGGAACAAGCAGTGAATAAAAAAGAACCTGCATCACCAAAGACACTACCCGCCCCGGTTTCCACGCAGACTCCACCATAAAATATCCGCTGAGCAGCACATAACAATTTACCGCGACAATACAGAAAGCTTCCGACAGGTGCGCAGCGAAGTTGACTGCGGAACGGTCTGTCGTATATGCCACAAGCAGATTTCCTTTATTCAGATAATGAAGGACTATGATCATTAGCATAGCCACGATACGCAGCAATTCAAAATTCGCCTGTCGTTCCGTTTTCATACAGTAAACCTCCGGCCTGCGGCCAGACCTACGCCCATATCATTCCCGACACAAACACTTCAATATCAAAGTCATTAAGTTATAGTTAACGACATTAGAAATTTCGTTTTCGGCCTTGCAGAAACTTCCGTATATGGTTTCTGCAAGAGCCGGAAACAGAAATTTGTTATGTCGTTTACTATAAGACAATTACACA
>CAYXKS010000103.1:0-9739 GCA_964465725.1 uncultured Bacteroides sp.
GAATAGTATAACATGTTCCATATAGTTTTTACCAGCGGCTATTACACAGAAAGCCAGATTTCCATAACATACTGTTGCGTCCCGGACAAGGCCTGTGATATACTTATACAGATTTTATCCGAACCTGACTGAACTGTCGGAGGCTGGAGTTTTTATGGAATACTTGCACCGTTTTTCTTCATTAGAATTTGTGTCATAGAAGACATGGAGGTGCAGGTATGAAAAGAATACCTAGGGCAACAGCTCAGCGCATTCGCTGCGCCGAGCGTATATGCGCCATGCAGCTCGTCTGCATGTGTGCATCAAGGCTTGTGCCCTCTTTTCACAGAACGTTTGTGTCAGAGATGACATAGGGCACAAGTATGAGAGTAACATAATATGGATGATGAAAGAAAGGCGGGAACAAGGAATGTATTCATTGGATGAAGTAAGAGTAACAGATCCGGAGATCGCGCAAGCGATTGAGGCGGAACAGCAGCGTCAGAATTCACACATCGAGCTGATCGCATCCGAGAACTGGGTAAGCAAGGCCGTCATGGCGGCTATGGGGAGTCCTTTGACGAACAAATATGCGGAAGGGTATCCGGGCAAAAGGTATTACGGTGGCTGTGAGTGCGTGGACGTGGTGGAGAATCTGGCCAGGGACAGGGCAAAGGAGCTGTTTGGCTGCGAATATGTCAACGTTCAGCCCCATTCTGGCGCGCAGGCTAATATGGCGGTGTTTTTCGCCGTTATGGAGCCGGGAGACACTTTTATGGGTATGAATCTGGATCATGGCGGACATCTCTCCCACGGCTCACCGGTTAACATGTCCGGTAAATATTTCAAATGCGTGCCTTACGGTGTCAATGATGAAGGATTTCTTGATTATGATAATGTGCGTAAAATAGCGCTGGAGTGTAAGCCCAAAATGATTGTGGCTGGGGCCTCTGCTTATGCCAGAACGATTGATTTCAAGAAATTCAGGGAGATTGCCGACGAAGTAGGAGCTGTGCTGATGGTGGATATCGCACATATCGCGGGATTGGTGGCGACAGGACTGCATCCGAGTCCAATTCCCTATGCGCATGTAACCACAACTACAACGCACAAGACGCTGCGTGGTCCCCGAGGCGGCATGATTATGTCCAGTCAGGAGGTGGCGGATAAATACAATTTCAATAAGGCTATTTTCCCTGGGATTCAGGGAGGTCCGCTGATGCACGTGATTGCAGCGAAGGCTGTCTGCTTTAAGGAGGCGCTCGACCCTTCCTTTAAAGAATATCAGCAGAGTGTAATCGACAATGCGCAGGCTCTTTGTAAAGGACTGCAGAACAGAAACATTAAGATTGTGTCGGATGGAACGGACAATCATCTGATGCTGGTTGATCTGACGACATATGGTCTCACTGGCAAAGCGGTGGAGAAGCTTCTGGATGAGGCGCATATTACTGCAAACAAGAATACGATTCCGAATGATCCCAAGTCACCTTTCGTTACAAGCGGTATCCGTCTCGGGACACCGGCAGCTACTTCGCGTGGCCTGAACACAGAAGATATGGATCGGGTCGCAGAGGCGATTTCCATCGTCGTCAAGGAGGGAGAAGCAGGTATTGAGAAGGCACGTGCGATTGTCAGGACACTGACTGATAAGTATCCGTTGATCTGAAAGTAAGCTGGGTGTGAATATTCTTTTTATAAAAAGGGGCAGACGGTGAAAGGTTTGCTCCTTTTGTGTAACAGGTCAGGCTTTGGCTTCACCGCTACCTTTTTCGTCTCTTTTTCACAAAATATGCTTGCCATTATTATGCAGTTATGCTAGAATATCTCTCGTTGGAAAACAAATGTCTTTGAGAAACGGACAATGAGAGTGTGAGAAACCGGATAACAGAAATAAATGTAGACGGACAGAGGAGCATGATTGCGATATGAAGGGGAAAAGCGGCTATTTTGTGGTGAAACAAAAAGCTGTTCCGGAGGTTTTGCTTAAGGTTGTGGAAGCCAAGAGGCTGGTGGAGTCCGGAAAGGCGGCGTCCATACAGGAGGCGGTCGATGCGGTTGGGATTAGCCGCAGTTCTTTCTATAAATATAAAGATGATATTTTCCCTTTCCACGATAACTCACAGGGGACGACGATTACACTGACTTTTCAGATGGATGATGAGACGGGATTGTTGTCGGATGTGCTGAAGATCGTGGCGGATTGCGGAGCTAATATTCTGACGATTCATCAGAGTATTCCGATCAACGGGGTGGCCTCCTTGAGTCTCAGTGTACAGGTGCTTCCGACAACGGGGGATGTCTCCGAGATGATCGAAGCCATGGAAGCGATGTCGGGAGTTCACAACGTGAAAATTCTCGCACAGGAATAGGAAAGAAAAAATTTAAGATTATATACAACAAGGGATTAAGAGAGGAGCAGCATTATGGTTCATGTAGCAGTATTAGGATACGGAACGGTGGGCAGCGGTGTCGTGGAGGTAATCGAGACGAACAAGGCCGACATCGACAAGAGGGCAGCGGCGCAGCTGAATATCAAGTATATTCTGGATCTGAGGGATTTTCCGAAAGACCCGTATGAGGACAAGGTGATTCATGATTTTAATATTATCATGAATGATCCAGAGGTCACAGTGATTTGTGAGACGATGGGAGGAATCCATCCGGCCTATGAGTTTTCTAAGCAGGCGCTGCTTAAAGGGAAAAGTGTGTGTACTTCCAATAAAGAACTGGTTGCCAGCCACGGACCGGAACTGATCAGTATTGCCAGGGAGAACCACTGTAACTATCTGTTTGAAGCAAGTGTGGGCGGAGGCATTCCGATCATCCGTCCTTTGAATTATTCTCTGACTGCAGAGAAAATAGATTCTATTACCGGTATTTTAAACGGCACGACCAACTATATTTTAACTAAGATGGATAAGGAAGGCGCGGATTTCGAGGCGGTATTGAAGGAGGCACAGGAAAAGGGCTATGCAGAGCGGAACCCAGAAGCGGACGTGGAAGGTTATGATGCCTGTCGCAAGATCGCCATTCTGTCTTCACTGATGTGCGGTAAGAATGTCAGATATGAAGAAATCTATACCGAAGGTATCACGAAGATAACGGCAGCGGACTTTCTGTATGCCAAACAGATGGACAAATCTATAAAGCTTCTGGCGATGAGCCGGGATAAAAAGGAAGGCTTCTTCGCGATGGTGGCGCCCTTCATGATTTCCAGAAGTCACCCACTCTATAGTGTCAGCGGCGTTTTTAACGCAATCTATGTGCATGGTAACATGCTGGGTGACTCCATGTACTATGGACGAGGAGCCGGCAAGTTGCCCACCGCGAGTGCAGTAGTTTCCGACGTGGTGGACTGTGCAAGACACCCGGGCAAGACGATCATGTGCTTCTGGGAGAATGACAACATTAAGGTCGAGAATATTGAAGAAGATCAGGGGAAGTTTTTCGTCAGGGTGAAAAACGACAAGAAAGATGCGGCGATAGAGACGTTCGGTTCTCTGGCCGAAGTCAATGTGGGCATTGCAGAAGAGTTTGCGTTTATGACACAGGTGATGACGGAGAGAGAGTTTAACGAAAAAATTGCCGGGATCGGTGGATGTATCAATAGAATAAGGATATTGAGTGTATAAATAGTATATCGAGAATCGAGATAAAGAATAAAATATATGATACACGTTTGGTTCTGAATACCGAAACAGAGGAGCAGGATATGAGAAAAGTAGTCAAATTCGGCGGCAGTTCGCTGGCCAGCGCAGAGCAGTTTAAAAAGGCAGGAGAGATTATCCATGCGGATAAGGAGCGCAAATTTGTAGTTCCTTCCGCACCGGGTAAAAGAGATGCGGACGATACTAAAGTGACGGATATGCTATATGCATGTTATGATCTGGCGGAAGAAGGCAAAGATTTCAAGGCACAGCTTAAGGCAATTAAGGACAGGTATCAGGAAATCATCGATGGACTTGAACTGAAGCTTTCTCTTGAGGAAGAATTCAAGGTGATCGAGAAGAATTTCAGGAATAAGGCGGGCAGCAACTATGCGGCTTCCCGTGGAGAATATCTGAATGGCATCATCATGGCAAACTACCTGGGATTTGAGTTTGTGGATGCGGCGGAAGTAATCCTTTTTGATGAAAATGGCGAATACAATGTGGAGATTACCAACAGGAAAATGCGGGAAAGGCTTGGAAACCTGGAGGCTGCGGTTATTCCCGGTTTCTACGGCGCTTATGCGGATGGTACGGTGAAGACCTTCTCAAGAGGAGGATCTGACATTACAGGCTCTATCGTGGCGCGGGCGATCAAAGCCAACGTGTATGAGAACTGGACGGATGTTTCCGGCTTTCTGATTGCGGACCCGCGGATTATCTATAAACCGGAAGGAATCGAGACTATTACTTACAAGGAACTTCGCGAGTTGTCCTACATGGGCGCGACGGTTCTGCATGAGGAGGCGATTTTCCCTGTCAGAAGCGAGGGGATCCCGATCAATATCCGCAACACCAATTCTCCGGATGATAATGGGACATGGATTGTGGAGAGCACCTGCCAGAAATCGAAATATGTCATTACGGGCATCGCCGGTAAAAAGGGTTTCTGTGCCGTGAACATTGACAAGGATATGATGAATTCCGAGATCGGATTCGGACGAAAGGTGCTGCAGGCTTTCGAGGAAAACGGCATTTCCTTCGAGCATGTGCCTTCCGGTATCGATACGATGACAGTGTTTGTACATCAGGATGAGTTTATGCACAAGGAGCAGAGAGTCGTATCTGCAATTCACAGGCTGGCTGATCCGGATCATATTGATATCGAAGGAGATTTCGCGCTGATCGCTGTTGTGGGCAGGGGAATGAAATCAACCCGTGGTACGGCTGGAAGGATTTTCTCGGCGCTTGCCCATGCCAATGTCAATGTCAAGATGATCGACCAGGGTTCCAGCGAGCTGAATATTATTATCGGTGTATCCAATGCAGATTTCGAGACGGCAATCAAGGCGATTTATGATATTTTCGTATTGATGCAGATTTAGTATGCTCTGCTTGCTTGGATTTCGTGAGTTGTTCCATTCGATGATTTTGGCGGGCCGCTACATTCAGTAGCCTTGGATTGATAGTATTAATGTAAGCGATATGGAGTCGTTGACTCTTTTGAGTATTACAAAAGTGTAGTTGTCAGAGAAAAGTTAACTCTGATTTCTGCACTTTTTTATCTTATAAGAAATTCCGTCGTCAGATGGGCATGGAATTAGAAAGCGAACTTGTTCGCAATTTATATGTCATATCCAGTATAATGTAGGTTGAGTTTCTTAACAGTCCTTGGCAAAAGTCAGGTCGCTGATGTCACTATTACGCTTAGTATACAGCACACTTCTAAAAAGATAAATTTTCCTGGAATTGACTTTATATTTTCCTAAAGTAACCCCATAAATTGTCATATGTAACATAAAGTGGTAAAGATAAATAGGACGGATAAGGTAGAATTGTGCGACAATTTAGAGTAAAATATAAATAAGGATTCGTCGTGTGAAAAGCAGCTAATTGTGTTATTTAAATCTGATCTGATTGACAGGCGCTGTAACAGCAAAATGTATAGGGGAAAAGGAATATGATGAACAAGATAAATTTGATGAGGAAAAAGAATATAATGATAACATGTGTGATCTTATTTATGGTAGTTGTACTGTATATTATTCTGGTCAATTTTCTTGTCAGTGCGGCGTTGGTCCCTTCTTTCATGGAGAATCTGGAGGTTTTCGGGAGGATCACGGAAGAGAGCTACGCTGCCCAGGTGCAGACGTCAGATATTCAGGTAAACCGGCAGATTGCATTAAATGAAACCAGCGCATGGCTGGAGACGGTGGAATCTCGTATTCTTTCTATAATCAGTGGGGATGGCTACAGATTGGTGGCAAATGAGTTTATACAGGATGCGGACAGTCATGTCTGGGTGCTCGTGTTGCATGGATATACAGGGTGGAAGGAAGAAATGTATCCCTTTGCACATTGGTATTATGAAGAAGGATATCACGTTATTGTCCCGGATTTGCGATGTCAGGGAGAAAGCGAGGGTGACTTCATTGGGATGGGGTGGACAGATCATTATGACTGTATGCTTTGGATTACATATATTCTTGAACAAGACACGGATGCTGAAATCATAATTCACGGTCAGTCTATGGGCGCTTCCACCGCTCTTATGATGACGGGAGAGGATCTTCCGGGTAATGTTATTGCGGTTATTTCGGATTGTGCTTATACAGATGCTTATTCGATGTTTGGGGAGAAAATTAAAGAGTGGTTCTATCTTCCGGCGTTTCCTCTGGTGGATTCAGCCTGTCTGGCCCTCAAACTTCGCGGCGGCTATGACTTGAAAGATGCGTCGGCGATCAGGGCTGTTACAGACAGCAGCGTTCCAACTCTTTTTATACATGGGGAAGACGACGCTATGATTAATGTTCAGATGTCAAGAGATCTATATGAGGCGGCGGGATGCTATAAAGAATTGCTGATCGTGAAAGATGCAGGACATGCACAGGCACAGGATAAGGAACCAGATGTCTATTATGGCACAATTAGATTGTTTCTGGAAAAAGCTCATTCATTTGTGAAGATTTGAATAGAATTAACTGCTATTAATTGGATAAAAAGCAAAAAATGTGATAATTTGTAAGAAATATAATAAAAATGAAAAAATAATAATTTTTTTGAAAAAATGTGTTGACAAATAGAAATAAGCTGTTATAATTAAATCATAAACAAAACAAATTCAGATAGATATCCTACAGAAAAGGAGGTACGGTCCACCGAAAGCATAACCTAGCAATCCATTTTAAAGTACAAATGAATAAGGAACCAATGACAAAGCTAAGAGACGTAGTCGAGTACATGAGAGAAAGTAACGAATCACAGAAGAGAAGAAGATTATAGGACGTTACAGTATATGCATACGAAAGAGAAGTGGAAAGAGTACGGAAGAAGAGAAAATGGAGGTATAGGCCATTGGATAGTGTAGCATAGAAGCGGGTATTAATTCTCAGAGGATTAGTACCCGCTTCGTTTTGCATTTGTTTGCTCCCAAAATGATTTTATATTCCCAAAAGAATATCGAAAAATGTAAAATCGGGTAGAATATTTTCTGAAAATAAGTTATAGTATATTTGCTGTTTGTTTTATGGTATATAAGCATATTTTTCACGGCGTTTTGCGAGAGAGTATGCAGCAGACTTTTGCCCTGATAAAATATAACCTGGAGGATTGGCATGGGAAAACTATTCGGCAGAAAAAAGAAATACTCGGATGACGAGTATGAAGATGAAGAACTGGATGATGAGTTGGACGAAGATGAAGAAGATGAAGAGTGGTACGAGGATGAAGATGAGCTGGACGAAGACGATTCGTATGACGAAGAAGAGATAGAGGACGAGGACTCTGAGGATGAGGAGTCTGGTGAAGAGGACGAAGAAGAGGCAGAAGACGATCCGGATGACGAAGATATGGCTGATGGAGACGATTTATATGAGAACGAGATGGATGATGAAGAGCCGGATGACGAAGACGACGAGGTAGATCCAGAGGACGATGATGACGAAGACGACGAGGATTCAGACGACGATGAGGAAGATGATGATTCGGATGAGGACGACGAATGGGATGAAGATGAACGGCGTGCGTTCAGACATCGCAGGAGAGTGCGCAATCAGATTATTGTGTATTCCGTTGTATTTGTCTTTCTGGTCCTGGTGATTGCAGGCTGTATTTCTGTGGGAAGAAGTATAGCGGGTGTTTTTATGGCGAAGAAACAGGCTGCGGAGCAAGAAAAGCTACTGGAAGAACAGGCGGCTCAGGAAGCGCAGGATGTGGTGATAGATACACCGGAAACGATAGAAGAAGAACCGGAGGGAGAATCAGAAGAAGACTATTTGCGTCAGATTATGGACGCGTGCCTTACAGATATGCCGCTGGAGGACAAGGTGGCTGGTTTATTTGTGGTTAGACCGGAGGCGATTACAGGGGTTGCGACTGTTACGCAAGCTGGTGATGGGACGAGAGAGGCGTTGAATACCTATGCGGTTGGCGGACTGATCTATAATGAAAAGAATATGCTGAGCAAGGAACAACTTACTGAAATGTTATCGAATACGGTTTCGATGAGCAGATATCCTATATTTTTGGCAATAGAGGAGGAAGGTGGTTCTGTCAGCAGAATTGCTGGAAGTGGAATAGGAGTAACACAGGTGGACGATATGTCGGTGATCGGAGCGTCAGGTGACACGACACAGGCATATGAAGCGGGGACAACGATAGGCTCCTATCTTAGCGAGCTGGGATTTAATCTGGATTTCGCACCTGTGACAGATGTGGCAGAGGCAGAAAGCAGTGAATTGGGAGAGAGGACTTTCGGATCAGATGCTCAGACAGCGAGCAGCATGGTTGCCAGTATCGTTGAGGGAATAGAAGGAAACGGTGTAAGCTCATGCCTGAAACACTTTCCAGGCATCGGAGAGGTTGAAGGAGACACTCATGACGGTCGGGTAGAGACGTCTAAAACGCTGGACGAAATGAGAAACAGTGAATTTCTTCCGTTCAAAGCGGGAATAGATGCGGGAGCAGATTTTGTCATGGTCAGTCATGTCACGGCCGCAGCGGTGGATGAAGAGGCTGTTCCCTCATCTCTGTCAAAGGTGATTATGACAGATATACTGCGTAATGAACTTGGTTTTCAGGGCGTGATAATCACAGATGCGTTGGATGTGAATGCGATTACCCAGTATTATACTTCGGAGGAAGCAGCTGTGATGGCTATCAATGCCGGTGCAGATATGCTGCTTATGCCGGAGGATTTTCAGGCGGCTTATGAGGCAGTGCTGGCGGCTGTAAAAGACGGCACGATCTCGGAGGAGCGGATTGATGGATCTCTGGAACGTATTTATCGTGTAAAAGCTGCTGAGAAGTTACGGCAGATGGAGGAAGAAAATTGAGTTGTACATAAAATTAAAGCAATTCAAAAAGATTATTGAATTTTGTAAATTTAAAAAATTTTATTGACAAAGATGAACCTATATAGTATAGTATTACTTGTCTGAGCGACATGATAGTAATGAGAGCCAGACAGGTGATATGCGCGAGTGGCTCAGTTGGTGGAGCACGACCTTGCCAAGGTCGGGGTCGCGGGTTCGAGTCCCGTCTCGCGCTCTTGTTAAAAGTGCGGAAATGCCGATAAATAGGGCATTTCCGTGTTTTTGTTTTCTGTGATTTTTGAATCATTTTGAATCACACTTGAATCACATTACCTTTTTGCCATCTAAAGCATCGGAAATCATTGAATAAGTCGCATCTTCCGTCAATGGATTATATATGTATGACAGAGTGGTGGACAGTTCTGAATGGCCGAGCTGCTCCTTCCGGATGACCATGTACGGGAGTATGATCTCTACAGGAAGATGGTGAGGGAAGTCAATGCGACAAAAGTAGACCCGGAAGAAATCCTCTCTTTTAGTCTGTACCGTTATAACAGAGAAAAGGATGAGATTGAGGAGATTGCGGTATAATGCGATCGTAATTTACAGAAGCCAGACACAGGGTGTGCAGTGGTATTTATAAAGTGGAACAGCCAGGCGATATGAACCTGGCTGTTCCAAATAGAGCAGATAAATGTTATCATGGCAACAGTCAGCCAGAGGGATTTATGATGAATCGCATCAGAGTATTTTTTGAGCTTTGTGTCATATGGATATTTAGTGAGACCTGTGATATGA
>CAYXKS010000104.1:0-9737 GCA_964465725.1 uncultured Bacteroides sp.
TGTCTATTGAAGGCCGGAAGAAAAAGTCCTAAAGTATAAGTATAAATTTTATACGGATAGGAGAGTCAGTATGAATGAGATAAAAACACCAAAAAGGCCGTTAATTTTTTACTATGGAATTACATTATTGATTTTGCTGCTTTTTAACTTCTGGATGCTGCCGCATATTATGCAGATGCAGGTAAGAGAGGTCGATTATGGGACATTTATGTCCATGACAGAGGAGAAGAATATAGGCCGTGTGGAAGTCCAGTATAACCAGATTATCTTTACGGATAAAGAAGAAACCGGCGTATATAAAACCGGACTTATGGATGACCCTGGGCTTACCGAGAGACTATATCAGTCCGGGGCTGTCTTTGCCAGCGAGATTATTGAACAGACATCCCCGTTCTTAAGTTTCCTTTTGTCGTGGGTTTTGCCATTGCTGGTCTTCTTCGGCATCGGACAGTATATGACAAAGAGAATGATGAAAAAAGCTGGCGGGGGAAATTCCATGATGTTTAACATGGGCAGGAGTAATGCCAAGGTCTATGTAAAATCCGCCGATGGAATCAAATTCGCTGATGTAGCGGGAGAAGACGAAGCAAAAGAAAATCTGACAGAGATTGTGGAGTATCTGCATGAACCTGGGAAATATAAGGAAATTGGAGCTTCCATGCCCAAAGGAATCCTGCTTGTAGGGCCTCCCGGAACGGGGAAGACCATGCTTGCAAAAGCTGTGGCAGGCGAGGCGAATGTTCCTTTCTTTTCCATGTCCGGATCGGAGTTTGTGGAGATGTTTGTCGGAATGGGCGCATCAAAGGTACGGGATCTTTTCCGACAGGCAAAGGAGAAGGCCCCTTGCATTGTATTTATTGACGAGATCGACGCCATAGGGAAGAAGCGGGACGGACAGATGGGCGGCAATGACGAGCGGGAGCAGACACTGAACCAGCTTCTGACAGAAATGGACGGATTCGAGGGAAACAATGGAGTTATTATTCTGGCCGCCACGAACAGGCCGGAATCACTGGACCCCGCTCTGCTGCGTCCGGGACGGTTTGACAGGCGTGTCCCGGTAGAACTGCCTGACCTGAAGGGCAGGGAGGAAATACTGAAAGTCCATGCGAAAAAAATAAAGATCGGGCAGGACGTGGATTTTACAAAGATAGCGCGCATGGCTTCCGGCGCTTCCGGTGCAGAACTTGCCAATATTGTCAATGAGGCGGCACTGCGCGCGGTGCGTGATGGGAGAGGTTATGCGACGCAGGCGGATCTGGAAGAAAGTATCGAAGTGGTAATCGCAGGTTATCAGAAGAAAAATGCGATCCTCACGGATAAAGAAAAACGGATCGTAGCGTATCATGAAATCGGGCATGCATTGGTAGCGGCAATGCAGAGCCATTCAGCACCTGTGCAGAAGATTACGATTGTTCCCAGGACATCGGGGGCACTGGGATATACCATGCAGGTGGAGGAGGGCAATCATTATCTGATGAGCAAGGAAGAAATAGAAGATAAGATTGCTACTTATACAGGCGGCAGGGCCGCAGAGGAAGTGGCGTTTGGATCAGTTACTACGGGAGCTTCCAATGATATTGAGCAGGCCACGAAACTTGCCCGTGCCATGATTACCCGGTATGGCATGAGCGCTGACTTTGATATGGTTGCCATGGAGACGGTGACGAATCAATATTTGGGCGGCGATACCTCGTTAAGTTGTTCTGTGCAGACGCAGGCACAGATTGACAAACAGGTAGTGGAACTGGTAAAGCGGCAGCATGAGAAGGCAACAGCGCTCCTTCTGGAAAACAGACAGAAGCTGGACGAGCTTTCACTGTTCCTGTATGAAAAGGAGACAATCACAGGGGAAGAATTTATGAGGATCCTCGAGGCGTAATTTGTTGGCAAAAGGGGAAGGCGTGATTATAGATGAAAGAAGCGGCCCGTGCAACCAGATTAAAAGAAAAGAAACAGCATGGCGACCAGATGTTTCCGGTGGCGACCTACGATGTTTTTATGGAAGAGGACAGGGTACCGATGTACCTGCATTGGCATGAGGAACTGGAGATCCTGTTCTTTACGGAGGGAAGCAGCACTTTTCTGATCGAGGGAGTGGAGCTGTCGCTTGCGGCGGGAGATATGCTTATGATTAAGCCGGGAATCCTGCATGGAAGCCATGATAAGCTGCAAGGGCCGGCCGCATACCGGGCAGTGCTGGTCAGGTATGAGTTTCTGGCGGGTATGGGACAGGACCGAATCAGCCGGAAATATTTGGAGCCCTTATTTTCACCCGGAAGAGGGACATACGTGCATATACCGCTGGGCAGCAGTCTGCACAGGCAGGCCGCGGAGGCCGTGGAGTCGGTCTTTACTCTGTTTGAGGAACAGGGGGAGGGCTATGAGCTTTTGGTCAAATCGCAGCTTTTGCAGCTATGTTTCTTTTTTTACAGGATGATGGATAACGGCAGCGACAATTCCGGGGGTGAACCCAACAGTGCGAGGATAAATGGAAAAATAAGAGAGATCTATAATTTTGTCCAGGAGAATTATCAGGAGAAGATCAGCGTGAGGCAGATGGCGGAGGAGGTTCATCTCAGTGAGGGGTATTTCTGCCGTTTTTTCAAAGATAATTTTCACATGTCATTTATGGAATATGTCAATGGAGTCCGGCTGCAGAAAGCGGAATATCTGGTGACGGAGACGGATAAGACGATGGAGGAGATTGCCGGGGAGACGGGATTTTCAAGTTCTAACTATTTCGCCATATCTTTTCGCAGGGCTTATGGAATTTCTCCTTTGAAATATCGGACGAAGATGGTAAAATAGAACAGGGGTGGATTTGTGAAGGGAATCAGGTATCTAAAGGAGTATTTCGCAACGCATTTCGCGGCAGTTTTCGCATTTTACATTTCAATGGCTGTGTTTGTCATGGCATTAATTTTCATGAATTATCTGAGAGATGAATATCTGCATTATTTGAGAGAAAAAAGTTATGAGACAGAGAATGCGGTGATGGATTCCATGCAGCAGAATCTGAATGATTCCTTCCGGGAATTAATCACGACGGCCAGCGAGATGGTGACGGAAAGATCTCTTCTGGATTTGACCACGGAGGCTGACAGGGCGGTCAAGGCAGGTAAGGATATTGGTTCCAGTTATCTGGACCTGTATAATGTGCTGGTTGATTCCGATCATCTTCGGTATGTTTCGGCTGTCGCGGTTATGGGAAAAGAGGGCATGATCTGCCAATATGACCGGTATAAGCAGCTAAAATCCACTATATGGGGAAACGGTAATCAGGTATATCTGGAAAATATGGCCGCTGAGTTGTTCCGAAGTATAGATGAGGGAAATCTTCCAAGATATACGGCATATCTCTATCCACAGGTGTATCCGGATTCGGACAGGAGAATATTCCATGTGGCATATCCGCTGACGGGAGGTGTGACCGGCATCAGGAACATAGAATATATTGTGGTCATTACTTATAGTATGGAAATTTTTGACGCGTTCCTGAATACCGTGGAAGTCCCGCAGGTGAAATATATCAGAGCTTATATTGCAGACGGGAATGGAGAGATTCTGTATTACAGGGATGAGAAAAACAGGGCTGCGCAGGATATTCTTCCTGACGGGAAGCATGATGAGACTCTTATTTCCAAACCATTGGCTTACTTTGGGTGGACGGCCAATGTGAACATGGATGAGACAGAGATGAAAGCACATGTGGCTGAGATTTACCGTAAGGGTATCGTGTTGTATCTGACAGTCCTTATTGTCTATATTGTGATTATTATCGTGGTTATGAGGCAGCTGCTGAATCCAATCCATGCTATCTCCGATTCGCTGAAGGAAGCGGAACATGGCAATTATAATTCCAAGATTAAGATAGAAGGAAAGAATGAGATCTGGCAGCTTGCCGAGGAATATAACCGGATGGCGGACGCCATAGACGAGAAGAACCGTGAAATACAGCGCAAGAACGAGGAAAGGCTGCAGTCTCTCAAACAACAGCATCTGGCGGAGAAGGAGGCGTTGGAATCACAGATCAATGCCCATTTTATCTGCAATACGTTGGGATGCATCAATTATGAGGCGATAGAGGCGGGTAATCACCATGTTTCCATTCTGATCAAGAAGCTGTCCAATATCCTGCGGTATACGTTTGACCAACATAGTCAGACTGTTTATATGCTCCAGGAGATCGCGTGGATTGATCAGTATCTCTATCTGCAGAAGAACAGATATGAGACGTTGTTTGACTATGAGATCAGGTTTCCCGATGCCTATAATTACTGGCCATGCTGCAAATTGATTTTTCAGCCCTTTGTGGAAAACTCGATCCTGCATGGCTTTAAAGAACAGAAATTTGAACCGGGAGGGGGTATAATCCGGATTACGGGAGAAGGGTTCGGAGATTGGCTTAAGATCGTGATAGAGGACAATGGACGTGGTATGGAGCCAGAGCGGGCAGCAGACATAGAGGAGATTATCAGCCGGAAAAAGAATATGTCTCTTGAAAACCAGAAGAGAGTGGAAACGGATATAATTCCTGAAAGCCGGAGAAGAGTAGGAATAGGAATCCGCAATGTCGTCACGAGAATGTATATGTTCTACGGAGAAGAACTGGAGATTACGATGAAAACAGCGGTCGGAGAGGGAACAGTGTTTACTTTCAGGATTCCTCTGCCGCGGCAGGAGGGTGAAAAGGACTCATGAGAATTATTATTGTGGAAGATGAAAAACGTGCCTCAAGAGGACTTAAGAATCTGCTGCTGTCTATTTCCGAGGAATGTGAGATCGTGGCGGAAGCGTCGGACGGGCAGAAAGCCTTTGAGCTGATTCTCGGTCTTAAGCCGGATGTGGTTTTTACGGATATTAAGATGCCGTTTATGGATGGCATCTCCCTGATCAAGGCAGTCCGGTCGAGAGGTGTGGTGAAGACAAGGTTCGTGATTATCAGCGCTTACGAGGAATTCGAACTGGCGAGACAGGCCATTTCCCTGGGCGTTGTCGAGTATCTGGTGAAGCCACTGACGCTGGAGGACGTAGAGAAGGTCTGGATGCGTCTGAACGAGGCGGAGGCAGCAGATTCTATTGCCGTGAATGACCCGGCAGATCTGAAGAGTCAGTATCCGGATGCACATCCGCTGATTCTGAAGGCATTGGATATCATTCAGTGCAGCTATGCCACGAAACTTTCCCAGAAGGATCTTGCGGAGGATCTGGGGATCAGCGCCGAATATTTTTCCTTCTTATTCAGCCGGGACATCGGAGAGAATTATGCGAAATTTCTAAGACGCTTCCGCATCGAAAAAGCCAAGATACTGCTTTCCACGGATTCGGTGCCCAAGGAGCAGATTCCCTACAGTGTTGGGTTCTCAGACCCAAAATATTTCTATCGTTGTTTCAAGGAAGAGACAGGAGTTAATATGACGGAATATAAGAAGGCGAAGCGATGAATGCTTCGTCTTTTTGTATATCAATCAGACTGAATAAATCGATTTGATTCAGCAATATGCATATCTTATATTAAGAATATCCACCAATATTAAAAAAATCCACTAATTTTTTCCACTTATCTCAAAAATGTCGGTTGTGTGAAAATGGCAAAAAAGTAAAATAAATATATCCATTGAATTTTCGATGTGCTGTACATAATTGGTAACAGTTCGGCCCAGGACTTTGCACTCGCTGCAAGATCCGTAAGAATGTGTAACCTGGCCGAAAGGGAGTCTGTCCCTGGTGGCGGCAAAAGTACGGACAAAGAAAGTGATATGGCAAAAAGAAAAAGGAGGACTGAAAAAGGTAATGAAAAGAAAAATGGCAAAAATTGTGGCAGCTTTGACAATGACCGCTATGGTTATGGGTACACTGGCAGGCTGCGGTGGCTCTTCAGGTGGTTCAACAAGTTCTGACAGTTCGGGAAGTGATGCGGCAGCGACGGAAGATACATCCGGTGATGCGGCAGAAGCAGAAGATACTGAGTCTGATATTCCGGTAACAGAGGCTCCGGAAGACGGAACGGCTGCTTCCACAGAAGATATTGGCGAACCCAACGGTGGCGATGAAGTCAGGGTATGGCACTATTTCGAGCATGAGGCTGCGGCGCTGAATGCACTGTGCAAAGAGTACAATGAGATGCAGTCCGATATTTATATCGTTCCTACGTACATCTCCCGTGAAGAGTTGATGAAGCAGTACACGATCGGTGCGGTGTCCGGAGAGCTTCCTGACATTGGAATGGTGGATTCACCGGATATGGCTTCCTATATTTCTCTCGGTGTATTCGAGAATATCTCCGAATATCTTTCTGATTGGGAAGATCTGGATCAGTTTTATGATGGTCCTATGAGCAGCTGTATGGATTCCGAAGGTAATCTTTACGGACTGCCGAACAACTCCAACTGTCTGGCAATCCTTTGTAATATGGATATGCTCAAGGCAGCAGGATTCGAGAATCCTCCGACTACATGGGACGAGTTCAGGGCAGTTTGTGAAGCTACGACAGACGCGGACAATGGCGTATATGGATTCGCAATGTGCTGTATCAGTAATGAGGAAGGTACTTTCCAGTTTATCCCGTGGCTGTATGGCTCAGGCGCAACTGTTGCAAGCGTTGACAGCGCAGAGGGCGCTTCCGCTTTCGGAATGCTGGCTGATCTGGTAAGCAACGGCTGGATGAGTAAGGAAGTTGTCAACTGGGGACAGGGCGATGCTCTGAATGCATGGGTTGCAGGTAAGGCAGCAATGCTGGAGTCCGGTACATGGCAGATCGCAAATCTGGACGGCGATTTCAAGGATACTGTTACCTGGGAATACCAGTTTGCAGAGTTTCCTGAGAGCGACAATGGCACACAGGCAACCGTTATCGGTGGCAAGAACTTCGGCGTATGCGCAGGAAGCGAGCACGTTGCAGAATGTGTGGAATTCCTGAAATATATGCAGACGGCAGAGAACAACGCAGAGTGGTGTGAAGTTGCCGGTAAGCTGCCGGTTCGTGGTGACGCTGTAGGTTTGAAGGATTTCTGGACAGCTGATGCAAGATACAAAGTATTCAACGATTCCATGGAATTCTCAGTAGCAAGAGGACCTCACGAGTCATGGCCTACGATTTCTGAGGCTCTTTACAAAGCTGAGCAGGCTGCTATCTTAGGTGAGAAGACACCGGAAGAGGCAGCGGCAGGAGCAGCAGAAGTGATCAATCCGATTCTGGAAGAGGTTCCGCTTCCGTAATAACTGAATCTTTTAAAAAGGCAATGGGGCTGTTGCTTCAAGCAACAGCCTTGTTTTGAATAAGGAGAAGGGGGCATGAGTCGATGAAACTTTCTATGGCGGCCAAAAAGAAGAGAGAAGGATATACTTTCATTCTTCCGGGGTTTATTTACATGATGATCGTATTGGGATATCCGCTGGTTTACAACGTGGTATTGGCGTTCAGAGATGTAAATGTAAAAACTTTCAAAGCGGGGACGGACGTATTTGTGGGTTTTGACAATTTTATCAAACTGTTCCACGATGAGACTTTCCTGCTGGTATTTAAGAATACTTTTATATTTACGATCGGATGTCTGGTTTTCCAGTTTACGATCGGATTTATCTTCGCAATGTTTTTCTCTAAGAAATTTACGCTGGCTGGACCGATCAGAGGCATGGTATTGGTTGGATATATGATGCCGATGTCAGTAACGGCTATGCTTGGTAAGAATATATTTGATGTGTCCAGTGGTTTGATCAATGATCTTTTCATGAAGGTAGGTTTTATCAAAGCTCCTGTCGAATGGCTGCTTAATGGAAATACGGCTATGGCGGCAGTTATAGCGGTAAACTGCTGGGTAGGTATTCCTTTCAATATGCTGCTTCTCACTTCGGGACTTACGGGTATTTCCCAGGATGTCTATGAGAGTGCTGAGGTAGACGGTGCGAATCCGTTCCAGCGTTTTATCTATATTACGTTGCCTTTGATGAAGTCAGCGATCGCATCCGTGCTGATGTTAGGTTTTATCTATACATTTAAAGCATTCGATCTGCAGTTCGTTATGACAAGCGGAGGCCCGCTGAATGCTACTGACGTACTTGGTACCTATTCTTATATGCTGTCATTTACACAGTATGAGTTCTCCCTGGGTTCTGCGACAGCCATGGTATTGTTCTGTTGTCTGTTTATCATAGGACTGTTCTATCTGAGAATGATTTCAAAGGAGGATGATTAGTATGGCAAAGAAGGAAAAAATGCTTGCTACGAAATCAGGCAGAAAAAATCTGATCAACTGTATTATTGCTGTGATTGTGGCTATAATTTTTCTTTTCCCGATTTACTGGCTTCTTGCTATGTCCTTTAAATCTGACGCGGAATCTTTCGGAAAAATAGTCACCTATTATCCACATGAATTTACGATAGATCCCTGGGTGAAGAACTTAAGCGACAGAGAGTTCCTAACTTCCCTGAAAAACAGCGCGCTGATTGCTGTATTATCCATGGTGCTGTCCATGGTCTTCGGCGTCCCGGCTGCATACGGAATGGGACGTTACAAGGTTCCGGGACAGAAGGCATTCATGCTGACTTTCCTGGTAACTCAGATGCTTCCGGCTTCTCTGATGTTGACTCCGATGTACCTGATCTTCAACAAGCTGCATTTGCTGGGAACCTATCAGGGACCTGCTCTGGCTATCGCTTCCGGTACCGTACCATTTATTGTGGTGACGCTGCGGCCGTATTTCAAGAGTGTGCCTACCTCGCTGGACGATGCGGCAAGAATAGATGGATGCGGTGTGTTCCGCTCCTTCTTTAAGATTATGATTCCGGCGATCAAGACTGGTATTATCACCGTAGTAGTTATTTCCTTCCTGAATGGATGGAATGATCTGGCGTATTCGATGACGTTCAATGTAACGCCGGAGATGAGGCCGCTTACTGCGAATATCTATAAGTTCAAGAGTAAATATGGTACGAAGTGGAACTGTATCATGGCATACGGCGCGATTCTGGTACTGCCGGTTATTTTGTTGTTCGTATTCCTGCAGAAGTATATTGTTGGTGGATTGACTGCGGGGGCGGTGAAAGAATAATAAATATATGACTAGCAGACAGTCGGAGAATAGGTAATCTGGCTGTCTGTTTTTTATAAGCGGGGGCAAAGCTGTTGAGAAAGCCGGACGCGCCTGGCATTGTGTAGTTGTCCTGAGGACGCGCTTGCGCTCGATTCCAAACGCAGCGGTACTAAGCTCGAAATTTACAAGGCAATGTAATTGTATTGTAAATTTTTACCTCGCTAAGTGCCGGCGTTTTCCAACGGCCCTCAGGACAACTACACAATGTCAGGCGCTGTGTGTTGGCACAATATTCTTGGGTTAATGCTGGATGCGGAACTGAATCGGCGATAAACAGGCGCTAAGTGTTGGTGCAATATTCTTAAGCTAATAGTGTTAAATTGGAATAATGATGAAAAGGTCAGTATTTTAATAAAATACGTTAAAAATGATGGGGAAATAAAAATAGAAAGTAAATATAATGATGATAGATGGACGGATTCAGTAGCAGTTCAGTTCGGAATGTTGCACTTGCTGTAAGGTTTGTGAGAACGTGTAAACCTGGCCAAAGGGAAAGCGGGAAAGAGGTTCTTGCGGAAGGCTGAAAGGTTACTGGGGACGGCATAATGAACAATAAAATAAGAAACGGAGGGTTACGCAATGCCAGATTTTGCGAAGAGAGAGGGAGCGGAGAACACGGGAGATTTCCGTTCGGACAGTAA
>CAYXKS010000105.1:0-9735 GCA_964465725.1 uncultured Bacteroides sp.
GTATTCAGGTACTGCCGCAGGATGGTCTCCCGGCTCATGATGTTGACCAGAGTAACCTCCATGCCGGCCAGTTCAATGTTTGCCGGGAGCAGGTCAACACCCTCCGCATGGTGGAGAATCCCGCTTCCGGGCGGAAGCGGCTTGTCCGTGATTATTCCGCCCAGGATAGCCGAAAGCGTGGTTTCCATCTGGTCGGGCTGCTGGTATCCCAGGCTGGCGGTCATGGAACCCTGCGAATCCACATCCACCAGAAGGACGCGCCTGCCCTCACGGGCAAGGCCGATCCCGATGCTGATGGAACTGACTGTTTTTGCACAGCCTCCTTTTTGGTTACATAAACAGTAGATTGTTGCACTCATACTCACACCGCCTCTCTCACCCGGACAGTCAGGCCGTCCAGCCGTATATTTTTATGGCCTACCAGATAGTAGTCCTTTCCGTCATGCTCCACGCTTGTCCACACCCAATAAGGCACTTCCTGATAATCGTCTTTTATCAGCGCCTCAATGCCGCTCCCACTGGTGTAATAAAGACCGCCTTTTGTCTCATACCTTCCGCTCCGGTTCTTATGCAGGCGGCTTGTTTCTCTTACCGGGCGGGAAAGATAGGCAATCCTGCCCGTCACGTCCGAAAGTTTCTCCATGATCTCCCTAAGTTCGGTCTGAAGGAAAAGCTGCTGCCCGTCCTCATAGTCGATATGCAGCCTGCTCAGATCATCGTAATCATCATATGTAGACAGCCTCAGCAGGCTCCTGATGCTTCCATTCAGCTTTTGGGTTTCCTTTAATACCATGTTTAAATCTGCCATATTTACACCGCCTTTCCATCGCATATCCCGGCTTCCTCTTTCACAGCCGCAATCCCTTTCGGGTCAGACCATACCCGGCCTGTCCTCTCTACCACAAGTTTTCCATCCTGCAAGGTTACGGATACCCTGTCGCCAGCGGCAAACCCCATATCACGCAGCCACTTTCCCTGCATCATAATCATTGGAACCGTGAGGTCTTTACCGTTTCCCCTTGCCCTGTAAACCGTCATTTCTCTTGACTTCATTAGTGCCTCCTTTTCGCCTGAATTTGAAGAAATAAAAAATAAGCATAACCGGTGAAAGCCGCTTGTTTCCTAGCTTTTCTAAGGTTATGCTTATTATAACTCAGGCGTTATCCAGCTTCATGGTGGAATGGTCAGTCTGAAACAATCTGAGCCGGACAGGATCGTATTTGAAGTATGTTTTATGGCATGCAAAGCGCCACCCCGGATGCCATTGTGATAATACAGTTGAAGACGGAGGAAGAAAAACCGTCGCACCACTCGCCGCTTACCTCCTCCACATCATCCAGAGCGTCCCCCAGAAGGCTTGATATCATGAAATTCGAGGGAATCAGCCCGATCGTACGGATAAACTGCCCTGCCAATACAAGGATCAGATTTCTTGGATAAAGCAGGCAGATCACGACTCCGAGAAAGGATAATGCGAACCCGCTCATCATGGCATTGAGTTTGCCAAATCTTTTGCTGCCCTGTCTCTCTCTGATTAACACAACACTTGTTTGTTTCTTACAAATTGATTATAATATGCGTAAAAAGCCATTTCCGCCATCAATATTCCAATATCTATTGCGTTAATAAAATGGAAGCCAAAATCAATGAACACCAAAAATAACCAGCGCTATAAAGACACCGAAGCAGTCTTTCAAAGAACACCTGGCCTTCTTCGACATCTACCTTAACCACTACAGCCATAGTGCGAATGAGAATTTCTCCCTCATGTGAAAGCAGGGAGTCAAACCTTATATTCAAAATGTAGGAATATCAGACGAATCAGAAATGTGGTATCACTTTACATTCTTTTAAAACCGGTTTTCTTGCGGTCTTAAGCCAATGGATCAATAATGGCTGCCCGGAAGACCCAGAAGCGCTTGCCCGGATCATCCTCAAGCGGGTCCCATTTTTTACCGCATAAGACCCGCATTCCGTTTCAAACTTCCAGACTGGCACAATATAGTTATTCCTGTCACCATCTATGCCGCGTACTTACTTCTCCAGCAGCCATTCTGCAATACCGTATATCTCAATACCCTTGTAGGTATATTTCGGGTGTCTGGTCCTGGCAATTACTTTCTTAGGATATGCGTCCCGTATGCTTAAAAGAGGCGTTATCTCACGCTTAAATGTATCTTCATCAGCAATATTGTCGCTGACCTGAAGATACATTTTTTCACTTCCATACTGTGCCACAAAATCTACTTCCTTTTCATACAGCTTCCCCACATAAACCTCAAAGCCCCTTCGGAGAAGTTCGATACAGACAATATGCTGCTCACCTTATTGGGTGAGGTTAAGTTGCTGACATTATCCATCAGAAATTCACTGAGCCGCTGTAGTACCATAGTATCACTGAGATGATACTTCTGCACAAGATCTCTGGTTACAATCGTTTCATAAACTTCTTTAATATAATCCAGCCGGTCCCTCTCTGTCCGATACACATAAGAACCCGCCAGTCCGCCATTTACAGAATATTCATTTTCAAAACTCAAAATTTTTTATTTTTTGAAAGTGTCTTTCATAATCTCATCTTCCCATTTATTATGCCGCTAGATCATCCAGACCGGCACAATATAGTTATCCCTGTCTATCGCACTTAATTCCGGTTTCATACAGATGACTGCTCCTTTTGCACGGGGCGTGGACGATTTATCCAATAAGCCGAATACCTTTGTCAATTCCGATCCCGGATTGGACGTTTTCTTGATCTCGATCGGATTCAATACACCGTCATGCTCCAATATAATGTCAATCTCTTTCGAGTCCTTGTCCCGATAATAATACAGATAAGGTTCCTTTCCGGAACTTAAATACGTTTTCATGTTTTCGGCGACCACATAGTTTTCTAAAACAGCGCCATTCATCGCACCGCTCTCCAGGGTTTCCGCGCTGCTCCACTTCGTCAGATAACAGACAAGGCCTGTATCATAAAAATATAAGTTCAGACAGGTCTGCGCATTTACTGCGCTGACCGTGCCAAAGAGTAGTGGTTAAAAGCATCCGGCCCATCGCGAAGCGATTTAGGATGGTCGGATGCAGTAACAGTGAAGCAAGGCTGAACTGTTACTATCTCAGACAGGAGATGCACACAAAATGCTCCGGAGTTGCATTTTGGCGCTGCTACCCTCGGGTTTTCTGTGACTTTCGCTTTGCTACACTCACAAAAAACCCTCGCGGAATACTAATCGTGAATAGTAACAGGAAATATACTAAGCCGATCTCAGAATATCTAAAAAAATAAAATTCCTGCACAAATTTTCTGTACTGCTCCAAAAAGCAGCCCGAAATATTTGCACAGGAATTTATTTTCTTATCTTGCCCGAATCTCCTGCCGCATGAAAGCCACATAAGAAATTGCAAATGCCACCAGCATCAGCGCTATCATAGCTGTCAGGTGAGGCCATACCAGCAACATGCTCTGCCCCACGGACAAGGTGCTGACCAGGGCTCCCGAAAGCTGTTCCATCGTAACGGCATTGACGGAGCGTACCGAAGGATTGAGAAGAGTAGCCGACGCCTCACCGAACAGATAGTAAGGAGACAGACGGTTAATACTCTGACTGCATTCATAATTTCTCATCTCGTTCATCAGAGACGCCATATCATTACCGCCCACAGGATAGAGCGCACCTGCTATGATTCCCGCCAGAAGGCTGACAAAGATGGCGCAGAACAGCCACACTGCGATACAGGCGAGAGCTGAGGTCGCGGCATGTCTGCAGACAGTGGAGAACAGGATCGCCACCGCCAGCCAGAAGCCGATGTAAAACACACACAGACAAAGATAAATAAGAAGCCTCGCCACCTCTGCACCCGTAGGAATCAGCCCGGTAGTAAACAGGCCTACCGCAGCAATCAGAATTCCTGAAGAAAATACCATGACTGCTATGAGAAAAATCCCCGCTAAGAACTTACCGATGATAATATTATCCCGATACAGCGGTTGACTTACCAGCCGGTTCAGTGTTCCTTCCGTGCGCTCGCTGTTGATGGCGTCAAAACCCATAAAGATTCCGATGAAGGGTCCCATCAGCGCCATCAGAGAATTGTAAGAAGGAATAGAATTTGCACTGACGGTAAACAGCTTCAGAAACAGGAAATCCGCAGAGGAATTACCGTTTTCAACCGCGTCCGCAAGACCTGACACGGCGGCATAAAATCCAGTTACCGTAATCAACGCCGTAAGAAGAATAAACAAAAGCATCCTCTTTCCATTGATAAAATCTGCTGTCTCTTTTTCAAACAGCACTCTCAGAACGTGATAATTCCGCTTTTCGCCTTTTTCCTCTGTCAATATTGTCTCCATCCTTTTCACCTGCCTTCTCAAAATATTTGCGATAAATTTCATCCAGATCGCTGCCTGCCTGACGCAGATGCATGATCGTATATCCCTGTTCCGCCAGCTCTTTGGACAGACTCCTTCTTAGGTCAAAGGAAGAATGAACGACATAGACATCACTCTTTTTCTCTATATCGATCACGCCGTTCATTCCTTCTAAAATATCCCGCAGCTTCACATTGTCCGGATAGGCTGACAGTTCCAGTGTGCTCACGCCATCATGGGCAATCTCTCTTCCAAGCTCCTCCAGCGTACCGCAGGCAATCATCCTGCCATGGACAAAAATTCCCATGCGGTCGCATATCTGCTGCACCTGATGTAGCTGATGGGAAGAAAGCATGATCGTTCTTCCATCCCTCTCCGCGAGATCACGGATCAGCCACATCAACTCCCTTATTCCCTCTGGATCTATACCGAGCGTCGGTTCGTCCATGATGATCACTTCCGGGTCCTTCATCAGCACATCCGCGATTCCCAGCCGCTGCCGCATTCCGCGGGAATAAGTGCCCGTCTTCTTATCTGCTGCTTCCGTCATATTGACACGCGAAAGAAGCTCGTTGATCTTTCGTTCCAGTTCCTCACCTTCCAGACCTCCTAGTCTGCCCGTAAAGCGAAGGTTCTCCCTTCCCGTCATTCCGGAGTAAAATCCCACATTATCCGGCAGATAACCGACCTTTTTCTTCACCTCTATGGAATCTCTGGTGCAGTTTAAGCTATTGATATATGCCTCCCCTGCATCCGGTTCCGTCAATCCGAGGAGCATCAGTGTTGTGGTTGTCTTGCCGGCGCCGTTAGGCCCTAACAGTCCGAAGACCTCTCCTTTATATACGGTCAGATCCAGATGATCCACCGCTGTCAGATTCCCGTATGTTTTAGTAAGTCCCTTTGTCTGGATGACCGCAGGGCTTACATTTCCAAGTGCAGTCATAACTTACCTCCTGCCATACTTTTTCATCACATAATATAATCCCGCCGCCACAGCAATAATAATAACTATAGCAAAAACTCCCCAGCCCGTCCGGGTCTTTACCGTAACGCGAAACTCGGCCGAATCTGACTGATTGTCGCAGGATGCGGTGATTACCGTGACATAATCTCCGGTCAGGGCATTGTCGCCAGGCGTCACGTGCGCGGTGACATCCACGGAAGCGCCTGCCTCCAACTTGTCAATAGATGTCGTGTCAAAAGAAATCTCCCAGCCCGACGGAGCCGAGGATGACAAGGATATATTCTCCAGATCCATATTTCCGTTATTGGTAAGTCTCAGACTGACGTCCGACTGCTTTTTGGCGAAAGCGTCAAAGGAAAGTCTCCCATCGGTGGTAGACAATTCCATGTCATAATTGCCCAGAATCGTGACGTTTAGAGTAGTGGAAAGCTGCTCCCTGGCCGAAGTTGCAGCACAACCGATCTGATACTCCCCTGCTTCCACCTGGTCAGGCGGCGTCACTGTGATGGTCACCCCTGCACTGCTGCCGGATTCCACTTCCAGGCTTGAAACCTGGGTAGAATCACTGCTGAAGGAAACCTGCCAGCCCGCCGGAGCATCAGATGAGAAATTATAATTCTGTGTGGATAAGGTATTGTTGGCGATCGTCGTAGAATAAGAAAAAGCAGTGCCGGATACCCCTTCCTGGTCAGGATATTCCACGTGGAAATTACTCTCTCCCGCCTCCAATCCGCTGACCGTCAACTCCAGCGTCAGATCATCCACATAGCCGTCCTCTGACTCTGCATGAACCGTGATCTCATGTGTTCCTTCCGCCGCCTCGGACGGAACCGTCACCTGGAGAGAGGCGATGATATCCTCGCCACTGCCGCTGGCATGAATCTTGGACACTTCATAGTTTCCACTTTTTATGTACCCAGTGAATCCCTCCGGCATAGATCCCATAGACAGAGATACATCCTTTCCCGCTGCATTGCCGCCTAAAAGATGCAAGTCAAAGCTGACCGTATCCCCCGCCGTCACATGAATGCCCGGATTATCTGCGTAGAGATCGAAACCTTCCGCCGCATGTACCTTAAGGGGCACAAACATAAAATAGCAGATCATGGCAAACGCCGATGCCACAGCAAAAACTGCTCTGACAACGGCGGTCTTATCCATATCTGCCACCTTTACCCTGGCCCCGCAGGACCGTGTTTCCAAAAGCATTTCCTGTTTCATAACTATCAACCTCCTGTACGAATTTACAAGAAGTTTAAACAAAAAACGTGAAAGAAACGTGGAAATTCTGTGATAACTTCATGTTGAAACTGTGAAAAAAGTGTTAAAGCTGCGGATACAATTCCTCAAAAACAGCATTCATCAGCAATTTTCCCTCCCTGCATTCTGCCACCGTGGAGATCACCGCATTTTTATCCCGTAAAATAACAGAAAGCTGAGAATATTTTCCATCCGCACGGAAGGAGCCGTAAGGTCCTCCCCAGAACAGATATCCATATCCGTAATCCTCCTCTCGATCAGTCGAAACTTGTCTACGCGTGCTCTCCATAACCCACTCTTCTGGCAGCAGACGTTTCCCATTCCAGAGTCCTCCTTGCAGATAGAGCAATCCTAACTTATGCATCTCAGACATCGTAAGGAACAGTCCCCCTGCGCCAAAAGTATAACCTCTTGGGTCTGTTTCCCAGGTGGGCCGTGTAATGCCCATCGGCTTAAACAGGCGCGGTGTCAGATAGGAGATCAAATCACAGCCTGCCCTGCGCTGCACCAGCACTCCTGCCAGATATGGCCCCACATTATTATAGAGAAACTTCTCTCCCGGCCTGCTGGTGAACGGAAATGCCAGGGACATCTTCACCCAGTCTTCCTCCTGATACAGTGGACGCTGACTTCCCATCAGTTCAGACTTCTCCTGCCCCAGACACATAGTCAGCAGATCACGCACCGTAGCCTGCCCAAGATATTCTCCCGGCTCCTCTGGTATATCTTCTGGGAAAGCGTCCACCAGCTTCTCTTCCAGCGAAAGCAAACCCTCTTTCACGGCAATTCCTACCGCTGCAGAAGTAAAACTCTTGCTGACGGAATAGACATTGCGGCGGCATTCATCGTCCCACAGATGCTGTGCGATGTCGACTCCATTCTGCGTGATCTTCACTCCCAAAATTCCAAGCGATGTAGTGCGCTCGATAAATTTCTGTAATTCCATGATTTTTCTTCCTTTCTCCCGATTCTAATCATTTCTCAAAACTATTTGGCCTGTCAAATTAGCAGCTCACTTATTAATGAGCAAAATATAACTGCACCACCGTACTGAAATTATAATCCTGTAATGAAAGGACCATATCTTTTTCTTGATACAGTCCTTCATCTATGTAACTATCCGATTTCCATTCCAAAATTCTGCTATTTATCAAACACTTTGGCACATTCCTTCAATCTTTCAATCACATTGATCTGCTGCGGGCACGCTCTCTCACACTGTCCGCACGCAATACAGTCAGAGGCGCAGCCGACGCCTGAAACAGCCTTCTCATAGGCAGCCTTTCCCTCTTCAAGCTGTCCCCATACTAGCTGCTTGTTCCGTGCTTCAAAGATCTCCGGAATCGGAATCTTCTTCGGACATCCTGCCGTGCAGTAATGACATGCAGTACACGGGATGGATTTAATGCCGTTAATCACTTCCTGCGCCTTCCTAACTGCTGTCTGCTCCTGTTCATTCAATGCCTTAAATTCCTTCATATAAGAAAGATTGTCCTCCATCTGCTCCACATTGGACATACCGGAAAGTACCGTGATAATCCCGTCCAGTGAAGCAGCATAACGAATCGCCCATGATGCATAGGAAGCACCCGCATTCGCCTCATCGAAAATCTTCCGGACAGCTTCCGGAGGATCGGCTAACGCGCCGCCCTTGACCGGCTCCATGACCACAATGGACTTTCCGTGTTTCCTTGCAACCTCATAATTCTCCCTCGCGGTTACATCGGGATTCTCCCAATCCGCATAATTAAGCTGCAGCTGGACAAACTCCGCATCTGGATGCGCCGTCAGAATCTCATCCAGAATATCCGGCGTCGCGTGGAAAGAAAATCCCCAATGTCTGATTAAACCTTTCGCCTTCTGCTCTTTTACAAAATCCCAGATATGATATTTGTCATACATCTTATAGTTTCCTGCCTGCAGAGCGTGAAGCAGATAATAGTCAAAATACCCTGCACCGGTACGCTCCAAACTGGTATAAAACTGCTGTTTTGCAGTTTCTTCATCATGTGCTCCCATCCACGCGCACAGCTTCGTGGCAAGCGTAAAGCTATCGCGCGGATAGCGGTCTACCAGAGCCTCCTTAGCCGCCCGTTCCGAATCACCGCTGTCATAAACATAAGCCGTGTCAAAATAGTTCAGTCCGGCTGCCATAAACAGATCTACCATTTTCTTCGTCTGTTCTATGTCTATCTTTCCTGACGCCTCCTTTGGCAATCTCATAAGGCCGAAGCCCAGCTTTGGTGTCCCCTCTCCAAAATATCGTTCCATTTTATACCCATCCTTTCCGTTAATTACTTTCCTTCACCATTTATTGTACACAGAAACCAGCGTCAAAACAATTCCTGTTTCTAAATTAATCAATAAATTTGTAACAATTAAACGGTACCCCCACAGGAGTACCGCCCTTGATAATTATTGATCTGCGTCCACATCGAAATATTTTCATAAATCCGACATTTTCCTTCGTCTATTGTGTATAATCCCTATTCATAATGCTCCAACACAACTCCATGCGCAATCCCTGGAATACTCTGCCCCTCGTTAAAACTAGTCTTGCTCAGAAGCGCCCCTGTCGGCAGGAAAAGCACCTTCTTCCAGACACCTTCTTCCAGTTTCTTCAGAATATAGGCAGACAATACCACCGCGCTGCATCCGCATCCGGAACCTCCCGCATTGGTATCCTGTCTGGCACTGTCATAGATCTCTATTCCACAGTCCATGTGCTGTTTCGTGATATCGATCCCTGACTCAGAAAGCAGATCGAAAAGCAGCTGCTGTCCCACCATTCCCAGGTCGCCCGTGATGATCTTGTCATAGTAATCAGGCTTTCTTCCAAAATCTTCCAGATGCTGTCTGATCGTGTCCGCGGCAGCAGGAGCCATACACGCCCCCATATTCATGGAATCCTTCAATCCATAATCCACGATCTTACCGATCGTAGCCCCTGAGATCACTGCTCTGACCTGACTGCCTGGCTGTGCCGAGAGGATGAATGCACCACTGCCGGTCACCGTCCATGTGGCGGATTTAGGCCGCTGATTTCCGTAGGCCAGCGGAAACCGGAATTCTTTCTCCGCGCTAGCAAAGTGACTGGATGTAATACATGCAACTTTTTCCGCAAATGCTCCTGCAATCG
>CAYXKS010000106.1:0-9675 GCA_964465725.1 uncultured Bacteroides sp.
ATAAAGTAAATGAATAAAGAAAGTTACTACTCACAGTCGAAATGCGCATTAATTGTGTATTTACGACCCAATGAAGTGAATTTTTTGAGCATTTGCGCCTCGCCGAAGGCGACCCTAAATGCGCAAATGCTAAAGAAAAAGTTATCATGCATCGTCTGTCAGTGACAGGGTGCATGATTGCTTATTTTATGGGTCCTCACCTGTATGTTTTGAAAAAGATAATTGTATAATTATTTACTATGGAGGATGTGGAAGATGAATATAGTATTATTGTCCGGCGGTTCGGGAAAGCGCCTGTGGCCATTGTCAAATGATACCAGATCGAAGCAGTTTATCAAAATATTCAAAACAGATAAAGAGGAATATGAGTCTATGGTACAGCGTGTGTACCGTCAGATTCTGTCTGTTGATAACCAGGCGGAAGTGACGATTGCCACCTCTAAATCGCAGGTGTCAGCTATCCATAACCAGTTGGGAGAGAATGTAGGGATCAGTGTTGAGCCATGCCGCAGAGATACTTTTCCAGCGATTGCATTGGCGGCGGCTTATCTGCATGACGTGAGAGGGGTCCATGAGGAAGAAGCGGTGGTGGTCTGTCCGGTAGATCCTTATGTGGAGGAGGACTACTTCAGAGCACTGCGGGTGCTTGGAAGCCGCGCAGCAGTGAGTGAGGCTAACTTGGTTCTTATGGGAATAGAACCGACTTACCCAAGCGCCAAATATGGCTATATTATTCCGGAGGATAAGAATACTGTCAGCAGAGTTTCTGTATTCAAGGAGAAACCGACGGAGGACGTGGCAAGAGAGTATATTGCAAAGGGGGCGCTCTGGAACGGCGGAGTGTTTGCGTTCCGTCTGGGCTATGTACTGGAGAGGGCACATGAGCTGATTGATTTTGAAGCTTATCAGGATCTTTTTCATAAATATGACACACTGGATAAGATCAGTTTTGACTATGCTGTGGTGGAGCATGAGCGGCAGATAGAAGTCATGCGTTTTGCGGGCATGTGGAAGGACATGGGGACTTGGAACACGCTGACGGAGGCGATGCAGAGCAGCAGTATTGGCAAGGCTATTTTGAATGAGAAGTGTGAAAATGTGCATGTGGTGAATGAACTGAATGTGCCGGTTCTCTGCATGGGACTGAAAGATGTGGTGGTGGCAGCCAGCCCGGAAGGCATTCTTGTTTCGGATAAGAATCAGTCCAGTTTTATCAAGCCTTATGTGGATGAGATAGATCAGCAGATCATGTTTGCAGAGAAATCTTGGGGCAGTTTTCAGGTGATCGATATCGGGGAAAACAGCATGACGATCAAGGTGACGCTGAATCCAGGGCATAAAATGAACTATCACAGCCATGAGCTGCGGGATGAGGTTTGGACGGTGGTCGATGGCAGGGGGAGAACAATCGTGGATGGTGAAATACGGCAGATTGGTCCGGGGGATGTGGTCCGGATGCCAGCCGGCGCAGCGCATACGATTCTGGCGGATACGAAACTGTGTGTGATCGAAGTACAGATCGGTGCGGAGATCAGTGTACATGATAAAAAGAAGATGGAGATGCCGGTAAGTATTTGATTATTTTCATTTTACAGTTGGGGCGGTGGCAGATCCGCCCTTTTTGTTAATTGTTCTTAGATTTCTAAATTTTCTGTGGAAATTTTAGTATGACTCAACTTAATTACCCTAATGTTTCACGCAGGATAAATTTTCATATGCAAGGCGGCTGAATGAGGCGATGCCGGTAGCATCGTCGATTGAAGCCAACGCAGCAGATGGAAATTTAGACAAGTGAAACATAGGGTTAATTAAGTTGAGTCATACTAGGCATCTGCGGTTCTGCCCTCGCTATTTTTCTCTTGATAGTTAATTTCTTCTTTACCATATAAGACAGCAAGCATTACAGAGACAGATTGGAAACAAAAGACTATGAAATTTATATTTTCTTATTTGAAGAAATACCGCATGATGGTGGTGTTCACTATGTGTATTAAGCTGTTGGGGACGATAGTCGAGTTGATGATTCCCTATGTTCTGGAGCACTTGATAGATGAGGTGGCTCCTCAGAAAAATATTACGTTGGTTTTCCTTTGGGGCGCTGTTATGGTGCTGCTTGCAATTATGGCACGTCAGTTTAATGTCAAGGCGAACAGAACAGCGGTCGGGGTGGCGAAGGAAAGCGCCTATGAAATCCGCCGCGATTTGTTCTGGAAAACGATTAATTTATCGGGTGGACAGTTAGATGAGATAGGGCTTCCGTCTCTGACTTCCCGTATGACGTCGGATTCTTACAATGTGCAGAGCTTCATTCAGAATGGGCAGTCAGTGGGAATTCGGGCGCCGATTATGCTGTTTGGCGGAATCGTGATCACACTGACTATGGATGTAGGTCTTGCGTTGATACTCTGCGTAATGATGCCGGTTTTGATTGTTGTGATCGTATTTGTATCGATGAAGGGCATCCCGCTCTATGAGAAGGTTCAGCAGAGCCTGGATGGTATTGTTCGGGTCATGAGAGAAAATATCACCGGTATACGCGTAGTGAAGGCGCTCTCCAAGGAAGAAAGTGAAATTGATCGTTTCGCCAGGGGAAATGAGGAGATGACGAAAAATGATATCAAGGCGGGTATCATTATGGCTCTGCCAGGGCCGATCATGACTTTTTTTCTGAATATAGGTCTGACGCTGGTGGTGATTATAGGAGCAGCCCGGGTGAACAACGGCACAACTTCGCCGGGTGTGATTTTAGCGTTCCTTACATACTTCAATATGATACTGATGGGGATTATGGGATTAAACCGTGTTTTCATGATGATGTCAAAGGCAAACGCATCTGCGGAGCGTATCGCGGCAGTGATCAGGACAGAGGATGAACTGGCGCCTGTTCCGGCAGAAGAAGCGGCGGTGACAGACCGTGGGGAATTTATCATTTTTGAGCATGTGGATTTCAGCTATGGAAACAGCAGTGAGGAAGAACGGTTGGAAAATTTTGACGGGAAAGGAAGGCAGAAATGCCTGGAGAATATTGATTTTTCCATTAAAAAGGGAGGTTCCCTGGGAATTATAGGAGCGACCGGATGCGGAAAGACTACGATTATTAATCTGCTGATGCGCTTTTATGATGCCGACGCCGGGCACGTGTTTATCGACGGTAAAGATGTACGCACCTATGATAAGGATGAGTTGCACAGGATGTTTGGGGTTGTATTTCAGAATGACGTCGTCTTTGCGGATTCCCTCAGAGAAAATATTTCTTTTGGCCGGGATATCACACCCAGCGGTATTGAGCAGGCGGCCGCGGATGCCAGGGCACAGGAATTTATTGAAAACTATGAAGATACTTATGATCACCGCGCTGTAGTCCATGGAGCAAATTTAAGCGGAGGACAGCGGCAGAGGGTATTGATTGCGAGAGCTCTTGCGGCGCAGCCTCAAATTCTGGTTCTGGACGATTCCTCCAGTGCTTTGGATTACAGGACCGATGCCGCGCTGCGGAAGGCGATCAGGGAGCATTACGGCGATTCGACTACAATTATTGTGGCACAGCGGGTCAGCTCAATCATGAATCTGGATGATATCATTGTGCTTGAGGATGGAAAGATAATCGGACATGGCACCCACGAGCAACTGATGAAGAACTGCGGCGTATATCAGGAAATCTATAAGACTCAGATGGGAGAGGGGCGGTAGTATGGCAGCGAGAGATACGATCCGGAAGAAACCGAAAGATACGAAGGGGACTTTGAAGACACTCCTTTCTTATATCGGGCAGTATAAATGGATCCTTCTGTTTGTTTTTGTGATGTGCTTTGTCAGCAATATTCTGGCGCTTCTCGGGCCGGACCTTGCGGGTTCGGCAATCAATGAGGCATCCGCGGGGGCCGGTAAAGTCAATTTTCAGAAAGTGATTTATTATGCCGAGAGGATGCTTTTCTGCTATGTGCTGTCCTCCGTTATTACCATACTGATCAATATGGTGATGATGTTTGTCAGTAAATGGATTGCCAGGAAAATGAGGAAGGATGTCTTCGATAAATTGATGCGTCTTCCGGTCGGATATTTCGATAAAAATCAGGCCGGGGATATTATCAGCCGCGTATCCTATGACATTGACGTGGTGAGTACCTGTCTCTCGACGGACCTGGTACAGATTTTGACGAGCTTTGTGACGGTGGTAGGATCTTTCGGAATGATGCTTTATATTTCGCCGAGTCTGGCAATGGCCGTAGTGGTCACAATTCCGGTTGCCGTGATCTATACTTCTAAAATACGTAAAATCACACAGCCCAGATTTGTCAGGCGCTCCAAAAATTATGGCATTATGAACGGATTTGTGGAGGAGATGTTTTCAGGACAGAAGACGATCATGGCCTACGCGTATGAAAAACCGGTGGCCGGGAAGTTCGACCAGATCAATCACGATGCCGCAGATGCTTATTACGAGGCGGATTATTATGGTAGGACTATGGGACCTACTGTCGGTTCCATCAATAATATGGGGCTATGTCTGATTGCGGTATTCGGTTCGCTTCTGTATATGGCAGAGAAAATATCTCTTGGGCAGATTTCATCGTTTGTGTTATATTCGCGCAAGTTTTCCGGACCAATCAATGAGATTGCCAATATCATGAATGAACTGTACTCTGCGCTTGCGGCGGCGGAGCGTGTTTTTACCCTGTTGGAGGAGCCGGAAGAGATTGCAGACTCTGAGGGCGCCGAAGAACTGACGGACGTCAAAGGAGAGGTTGCATTAAAGAACGTATCCTTTGGCTATGAAAAAGCGAAGACCATCATTCACAATCTGAGCCTTCAGGCCGATGCGGGAAATCTGGTGGCAATCGTAGGACCGACCGGCGCCGGCAAGACGACGATCATCAATCTTCTGATGCGTTTTTATGACGTGGACGGAGGAGGTATTATCGTGGATGAGAAGGATATCCGGAGTTATACGAGAAAAAGCCTGCGCAGAGCTTATGCGATGGTGCTTCAGGATACATGGGTATTTCAGGGGACGATCTTCGAAAATATCGCCTATGGTAAAGAGGATGCGACGATGCAGGAAGTCGTGGCGGCCGCAAAAGCAGCACATATCCATTCCTTCATTATGCATCTGCCGCAGGGATATGAGACTGTAATCAGCGAGGATGGAGGGAATATCTCGAAAGGACAAAAGCAGCTACTCACTATCGCGCGGGCGATGCTCTATGACGCGAGGATGTTGATTTTGGACGAGGCCACGTCCAATGTGGATACCAGCACTGAGAGGAAGATCCAGAAAGCGATGCGTGAGCTGATGAAAGACAAGACCTGTTTTGTTATCGCGCACAGGCTGTCTACGATTCAGAATGCGGATCACATTCTGGTCATCGATCATGGAGATGTGGTGGAACAGGGAAATCACAGGAGCCTGATGCAGCGGCAGGGATTCTATTATAAACTGTATTCGGCGCAGTTTGAGTAGGGGGATTTTGTGTTTTGGCTGAATTTGATGACGATGGGGTTGATTAGTTATGAAAGCCGTTATTTTATGTGGGAACAAGGTTGACATATGTAACCCGATATGTTATATTGCAATAAGGGTTACATGTGTAGACTTTAAATTTTCTACCTGTTTGGAAAATGCTGTTGCATAGAATGCCCATATACCCAAAGACAATTTGCAGAAATGGAGAGAAATATGGAAAATAAGACGGTCAGCCTTTCCAACAGTGAATGGCGAATTATGGAAAATTTGTGGGAGCAGCATCCGAAGACGGCGACACAGCTGATCAAGGCGATGGAAGCTGAGACCGGATGGGCGAAGAGTACCACGAAGACACTGTTGAAACGAATGGAGCAGAAGGGCTGCATTGCATATCGGGACGGGGAGAAAGCCAGAGAATATTATCCGCTTTTGAAACGGGAAGAGGCAGTGGAATCGGAGACGAGCAGTTTTCTCAACCGGATCTATAACGGCAGCCTGGGACTGATGGTCAATACATTGGTGAAAAAGCGGGATATCCCGGAAGAGGAAATGGAAGAATTGTACCGGATTATACAGGAGGCCAGGACAGAGAAACAGAAGAAGGGTGAGGAGTGATGGATGCTATGCTGGGGATCATGATACAGACGGCAGTACTGGTGACGGCGATTCTGGCTGTGCGGAAGCTGTTTGGAGAAAAACTTCATGCGTATATAAGATATGGATTGTGGCTGCTTGTGGCACTGCGGCTGATAATTCCGGTTAATTTTATTGACAGCCCGTTTAGTCTGTTCCGTGTTCTGGAGACGGCGGCGGGTGGATCTAGGGTAAATAGGGTAACATCATCTGACGTTGGAGTTTTGGGAGACTCATTGGGTAATAACGAGACTACCTCTGTAGCGTCGCAGGATCTGGCTTTGGATGAAGAGATCGATGCTGCCACACAGGGATATGGATATGCGTCCGGTGAAAATCATTGGCCCCAGATGAGTGTGGATTCCGTGCAGTCGGACGTCAGCACACAGGCGGAGCTGGTTTTAGACTCGGCCACGTCCAATGTGGAGACCGGCACGGATCAGATGACGGGAAGAGTGGGACGTGGTGACGGCATGTTTACAGGCTATGCGGTGCAGGCGGTTTGGTGGGTGTTTTGGGCGATTTGGATTGTGGGCAGTCTGGCTGTCGGCGGGACATTTCTTGCCGTACATTTTCTTTTTTACAGAAGATTATACAGAACGCGGCAGTTCTGCAAAGAGGGCCCGAAAGGGAATGTGAGAAAGAGCAGGAAAACAGAAGGATTCAGCGAGAAAACAGAGAGATTTAGTGGGAAAACAGAGGGACTTAACGGGAAAGTGGCAGGATTTCACAGAATACCAGAGATCTATCGGGTGGAGAAGCTGGAGGCGCCTTGTCTCTTTGGCGTCTTGCATCCGGCCGTATATATCGGGTCGGACATTCAGACCGGAACGGATAAGTTTCGCTATGTGGTGACGCATGAGCGGGTACACTATCTTCACGGCGACCATATTTGGGCGCTGCTGCGGGCTGTGCTGGTCACGGTGTACTGGTTCCATCCGTTTGTCTGGATCGCTGCGGCAGTTTCCGCCAGAGACTGTGAACTTGCCTGCGATCACGGAACGATCCGGCTGTTGGGAGAGGAAGAACGTCTGTCATATGGTGAGATGCTTCTGGAGCTGTCCAGGGCAGATCGTGGCAAAAGGGTCTATTCTTTCGGTACGATGCTGCGGCCGGGCAGATCAGAGATGAAGGAGCGGATCACGTGCCTTGTTGGCAGGAATAGCGCAAGGAAGTGGGCGGGTGTCCTGACCGCTGTGATCATGTTTGGACTGGTGGGATGTGCTTTTACCGGAGCGGCTGAGGAGAGTGCGGCTTCAGGTCGGACAGGAGCGACAGGAGACGGTGCTTTGCAGGAGAAAGATGATGCCCTGCAAGAGAAAGATAAGGCAAGTATGATGACGGAAGGAAGCACAGCGCCTGATTCGGAACCGGGCAACGGAACAGAATTTGATCCGGAGGAGGGAACGACAAAGACACGTCAGCTGACAGCGGCTGAGGCTGAGATATCTGCAGGCACAGAGTTTGGCGCGGACGGTCCTATTCTGGATTATGCGGGAAAGTCTGGCATAAGCGGGGAGAGGAAGGACGTTATCGTAGTTCATGATTACTTTGGGCTGTTTGTATATGATCTGACTGACAGACAGATTGTGCGCAGCCTGGATCTGTCCGCCATTGGCTGTAATTTTACACAGGGGGATAATGCCTGTCAGGTTGCCGTATCCGCGGATGGCGCTAAGATTTGGCTGCATCCCCGCTCGAAGCAGTATATGTTTCGCTATGAAGTAGAGGAAAACAGGCTTTGGCAGGTACCGCTCGTAAAGGATTTCAAGACAGACCTGGAGCCGGAGGATCTTTTTGACCGGTATCTGGTGACGGAGGAGCAGAGCGAGGGGTGGAACTCTAATTACCTGTATGAGGAGTACAAGGACGAGAGAGGTCTGCAGACGGCTTATATTTACCTGTATGTTCCTGATGGAGAGGAGCTGAGGGTAGGCAATCTGCAGTGCGTTTGGGATGATATGGTCTATATTTTGTGGGATGCGAACAGTGTCTTTTCGGACGAGACGGCGTCTGCCGGAGAGTTTCCCTATCGATATGACGGCGTCGTACATGACGTAGAGATCCGATATGACGTGCCGTGTGTGTATACCCGGATTTCAGACAGCTTCGGTGAAAGGGTGCATCCTGTTACCGGAGAGGTAAGGGTACACGAGGGTATCGATTATGTGGCGGAAGCGGGCACAGATGTTATGGCTGCAGACGATGGCACAGTATATGAGACGGGCTATTCGGCGGAATATGGAAACTATGTCGTTCTGCTGCACCAAAATGGTGAGATGACCTATTACTGTCATTGTAAGGACATCACTGTGTCTGGGGAAGAGCATGTAAGAAGAGGCGACAAGATCGCCACGGTGGGAAGTACCGGAAGATCGACAGGAGCACATCTGCATTTTGCGCTCAGCAGGGACGGAGAGTTTGTAAATCCGGCGGAGCACATGCAGTAAATGCAATGTGGCGGCAAATCATACAATAAATGCAGATGTAAGCCATGCATCTATACCGTCTGGCGTGGGAGAAAACGTCCGTCAATAGCCGGAGGACTCATAGAAAACTGCAGTCAAGATAGTTCCTTTACCGTATGCTTTCTATAAACGCGTCAAGAACAGGCGGCATATAGCGTCCTTTCTTTATAATCAAGTAAATATAACGATAATTTTCTGTATCATCAAGCTCTACAATATCGATATCTTCTCTGTATATATCTGCCGACTCAGTCACAATGGCAGGGCCAAGACCCATAGAGACCATTTCAACGATAACGTTGTCTCCGGAGGCTTCCCCTGTTATGATGGGGCGGCAGTGATGGATATCGAACAAGGCGTCTGTAATCTTTCTCACGCCGGAATTTTGTGTGTGCATGACCAAGGGAATTTTTGCCAGTTCTTTGACTGAAATCTTCTTTTCTGATATTACATTCTTTTTTGCTGATTGAATGACAAGTAATTTTTGCCGGATGATTGGCTTCGAGATAAAACAAGCATCATTATTGGCGCTCGACGCCAAAAGAAAATCCAGTTTTCCTTTCTTTAGTTCTTCAAGCAGAGAATCTGTTGTTTCTTCATAGAGCATAAACCTGCAGTTTTTGTATGGGGAATTGATTTTGAAACTTTTGATTTTATTCATCAAAAAAGGTCTGACAGATGAGACAAATCCAACACTGATACTTCCATTATCGGCTTTCTTAATCATTCGCTGTCCTTCTTCCAGAAGTAAAAGTGCAGAATCCACATAGGAAAGATATTGGCTGCCCTGATGGGTAAGAGTACTGTTCCGTCCCTTTTTTTCAAATAAAGGGATGCCTAATTCCTGCTCAAGACTGGCGATGGCATGACTCAGACTTGACTGGGCGATTCCCAATTCTTCTGAGGCACGTCCATAATGCTCCAGATTTGCCAGTGTCTGAAAATATTTCAGGTAATTCAAATTCATATATTTTAATCTCCATTCCGCCGCTTTTCAGTTGGTGGCACAAACAGTAATGAAAGTTTTGTTTTTTCATACTAACTAACATTTTGCCGCTCTGCAGTGGCACAAATAATGATGAAAGATCCTAAGATCAATTATAATTTATT
>CAYXKS010000107.1:0-7693 GCA_964465725.1 uncultured Bacteroides sp.
CGACTTGGAATGGGCAGATTCCGTAACAGTGAAGCCTAAGGCTGAACTGTTACTTATAGTTAACGTCATATCTATAGAATACGGCAAAAAAGAAAAGGCCGCAAGAGAAAATATCTCTTGCGGCCTTGCGCGTGTAACAGTTCAGCTTTCGGCATCACTGTTATGTATTCTTTCCTGTATTTCTTAGCAAATGACTTACCAGGTGAAATCCTCAGGTGTTACACCGTTAAAGTTGGCAGCCGGAACGATCGTGCCGTTTTTAACCTGCTCATAGGCAGCGTCGATCTTGGAGATCGTCTCTGCGGACAGCTGGCATCTGCCGTCTTCCTTGACATAACCTGTGGAATCTGTATCAGCCTGTAATGTTACGTTAGCGCCCTTGAAGCTGCCGTCTGCAATAGAGGTCAGGGCACGTTCAACATTCAAATGCATTACCTTCAATGCGGAAGTCAATACTACGTTGGAATCTCCGTTGGCGCCGTCATCATACTGATCTACGTCACATCCGATAAACTTTACGCCTTCGGCCTCCTTGACTGCTGTAAGTACGCCGTTGCCGGAAGCACCTGCTGCAACGAAGACGATATCCACGCCCTCGTCAATCAGAGCATTGCCGACTACCTTTCCGGTCGCCTCGTCAGCAAAAGAACCTATATAGTTACCGCCTACATCAGCGCCTGTCACGTCCGTACCTGCATAGGAAGCAAGCTCTACGGTTTCAACATTCAGGCCCTCTGTCTCGTTGGCATATTTTACACCGCACTCGAAACCGTACTGGTAGTTGACATTGGAAGGATAGGCGATACCGTTGACAACGGCTACCTTGCCTGTTGTTGTCTCAAGGGCAGCGGCGATTCCTGCAAAGAAACCGGACTCCTGCTCAGCAAACTGCATAGCGTAGATATTGTCCACAGTCACTTCGTTGCCTTCAGCGTCGGAAGGGAAGGAGTCTACCAGGATAAAGTCAACGTCCGGATTCTCCTCAGCGATAGTGGAGATGCCTGCGAACTGGAAGCCGCAGCATACGATTACATCATAGTCAGCCACGATATCTGCGACTGCCTGTACTGCTGCGGTAACGTCACCGGTGGTCTCCTGTACCGGTGTGACGGTGCAGTCAGGATGGCTCTCGATAAATGTCAGGATACCATTGTAGTTGTCCTCGTTAAAGGAACCGTCGTCTACACCGGAAGGACTGCTGACGATAGCGATCTTCAGCGCCGCATTGCCGGTCTCTTCAGACTCAGCTTCAGCAGCATCGGTATTCTCTGTATTTTCCGTTTCTGCCTCTGCGTCAGCCGCCGGCTCGGAGGCGGCCTCGTCTGTGCTTTCAGTTGTATCTTCTGTCACTGCTTCATCTGTGGAAGCTCCGGCATTATCACTGCCGCAGCCGAATAAAGAAAAAGCCATAACAGAAGAAAGAATCAATGCTAAAACTTTCTTTTTCATAATAAATCTCCTCTCTGTTGGTGGAATGTCCTTCGAAATTCCTTAACGAAGGACATAGCATTAATGATTGTCTATCTTAGCATTTCGGAAAAAGAATTTCAACTTCCATTTTTCATAAAAGTATTGTAGATTTTGTGAGAATTTTCAGACAAATATGACATGAGTCCCTGACAAAAAAAGAAAATGCAGTAAATCTAAAATTCCTGTGAATAGATATGAAAATTTTGTGAAGCCTTTGACAATGTTATTTTTTTGATGAATAATATTTATTAATAAGAGTTTCTAAGACATCAGTAATAGTGTTTTGGAAACTCTGGTCTTGTATGGATGAATGCCATGGATGGGCATTCATCTCATTTATTCCCGTGAGCAACGAGCCAAGTGACCATGTTTACATGGGCATTTGGCGACTGCCGCGAGGGTGGAATACCCCGCAGCTTGCTGCGCTTTCAAGCTATGATGCCCCGTAGCTTGCTGCGGGGTATTTCACTCAGGGGTTAGGATCTGTCATGAAATAAACTTTCATGGCAGATCCTTACGGAATATTATACACTGCCATTGACAGTGTTTAGCAGAAAGGAGTGTGGTCATTCATTATGATCAAAACATTAGCGGCTCAGATTAAGGAATTTAAGAAAGCCTCCATACTGACGCCGGTTTTTATGATTATGGAGGTCGTCTTTGAGATGCTGATTCCGCTCTTGATGGCTTCGATCATTGATGACGGCGTGGAGGCGGGCAACATGCGCCATATTTATGTGGTGGGAGCCTTCATGATCGGGGCAGCACTGGGCGGATTGTTCTGCGGTATTATGGGAGGCAAGTTCGGAGCCAGAGCCTCTACAGGATTTGCGCGCAACCTGCGGCAGGCAATGTTTGACAATATCCAGACATTTTCCTTCTCCAATCTGGATAAGTTCAGCACGGCGGGACTGGTGACCAGGCTTACCACAGACGTGACGAACATCCAGAACGCGTATCAGATGCTGCTGCGTATCTGTTTCCGTGCACCGATCAGTATGATCTGCGCGATGTCGATGGCTTATCTGATCAATGCCAGACTGGCCACAGTGTATCTGGTGGCGCTTATCCTGCTTGCGTTCATTCTCTTCTTTATTATAAGCAGAGCTATGAAATACTTTCAGCTGGCTTTTCCGAAATATGATGAGCTTAACGCTTCCGTGCAGGAGAACGTCAGCGCCATCCGTGTGGTTAAGGCATATGTCAGAGAGGATTATGAGACTTCCAAACTGAAGAAAGCCAGTCAGGGTATCTATGATATTTTCCTGAAGGCGGAGAAAAATGTGGTTTTGAATATGCCAGTCATGCAGTTTACGGTTTACACCTGCATTCTCCTGATCAGCTGGATGGGAGCCAAAATGATCGTGCAAAGCGAGTTGACGACCGGTGAGCTGATGAGTCTGATGACTTACTGTATGAATATTCTGATGAGCCTGATGATGGTTGCCATGATCTTTGTTATGATGAGTATGAGTATTGCCAGTGCAAGGCGTATCAGTGAAGTGTTGAATGAGAAAAGTGATCTGACCAATCCGGTCAATCCTGTGTACGAAGTGCCGGATGGCAGCATAGAGTTCCGGGACGTGAACTTTTCCTATTATAATGATAAAAATAATGCAGTGCTACATGATATCAACCTGAAGATCAAGGCCGGCGAGACGGTGGGTATTCTCGGAGGAACGGGCAGTTCGAAGACCAGTCTGGTCAATCTGATCAGCCGCCTGTATGATGTGACATCGGGGACTGTTCTTGTAGGCGGGCGCGATGTGAGAGAATATGATATGGACAGCCTGCGCAACCAGGTGTCAGTGGTCTTACAGAAGAATGTGCTTTTCTCAGGAACGATCCTGGAAAATCTTCGCTGGGGAAATGCCGACGCCACAGAGGAGGAATGCAGGAGAGTGTGCAGACTTGCCTGTGCGGACGAATTCGTGGAGAAGATGCCGGAAGGGTATCATACTTACATAGAGCAAGGCGGTTCCAATGTATCCGGAGGACAGAAACAGCGTCTGTGTATTGCGAGAGCTCTGCTTAAGAAGCCGAAAGTACTGATTCTGGATGACAGTACCAGCGCCGTGGATACAGCTACGGATGCGAAGATACGGAAAGCCTTTGCGGAGGAGATTCCTGAGACGACGAAGCTGATCATTGCGCAGCGCGTGTCCAGTGTCCAGCATGCAGATCACATTATTGTAATGGAAGAAGGCCGGATTGACGGCTACGGAACCCATGAAGAGCTGCTTCGTGACAATGAGATTTATCGTGAAGTATATGAATCTCAGACAGGCGGCAGCGGAGATTTTGACGAGAAAGAGGGTGAAGAGTAATGCCGGGACCAATGAGGGGCAGAATGCCTAAAGGGAAGAAAATAGAAAATCCGGGTATGGTTTTTAAGCGCCTGATGAAGTACGTGGCAAAAAGCTATGGACCTCACCTGGTTATCGTCGCGATCCTGATTTTTGTCAGTGTGCTGGCGAATGTGCAGGGAACAATGTTTATCCAAAGCCTGATCGATGATTATATTCAGCCGATGTTAGTGTCCGATGTGGTCGATTATCATCCGCTGGCAATGGCGATTCTGAGAGTGGCAGGATTCTATGCCATCGGTGTGGCCGCCGCGTATATTTATAATCGCTTAATGATCAATGTGACGCAAGGGGTTTTGAGAAATCTGAGAAATGATTTGTTCTCTCATATGGAGACTCTGCCCATCAAATATTTTGATACCCATTCCCATGGAGATATCATGTCCACCTACACCAACGACACGGATACGATCAGGCAGATGGTCAGCCAGAGCCTGCCGCAGGTATTCAACAGCGCGATTACGATCGTCAGCGTGTTTATCAGTATGGTTATCTTAAGCGTGCCTCTGACGATAGTGACACTTATCATGATAGCGCTTATGCTGGTGATCACGGGCAAGACTGCGGGCCTGAGCGGACAGTATTTCCTGCAGCAGCAGAAAGACCTGGGTAAGGTAAACAGTTTTATTGAAGAGATGATGGAAGGCCAGAAGGTGGTAAAAGTCTTCTGCCATGAGGAAGAGAATATAAAGAAATTCAATGAGCTGAATGACAATCTGTATCACAGTGCGGACAGGGCCAACTATCTGGTCAATATTGTGGGGCCGGTAAATATGCAGCTGGGTAATGTCAGCTATGTGGTCTGCGCTATTGTGGGCGGCGCATTGGCGCTGTCCGGTTTTTCGGGATTGACGCTTGGGTCACTGGCCAGTTTTCTGACTTTTAACAAGAGCTTTAACGGACCGATCAACCAGGTGAGCCAGCAGTTGAATTCCATTGTCATGGCTATGGCGGGCGCGGAGCGTATTTTCAAGATGATGGATGAGGAGCCGGAGACTGACGCGGGTTATGTGACGCTGGTAAATGTCAGGGAGGAGAACGGCAGACTGGTGGAAAGCGAAGCGCGCACGGGACGCTGGGCATGGCGACATGAACATCAGGCGGATCACTCCGTAGACTATGTGGAAGTCAAAGGGGATGTGGTATTTGACGGAGTCGATTTCGGTTACAATGACGATAAGATCGTGCTTCATGACGTGAAGCTCTTTGCACAACCCGGTCAGAAGATTGCATTTGTGGGTTCCACCGGTGCGGGCAAGACGACGATAACCAATCTGATCAACCGCTTCTATGATATACAGGACGGTAAGATCCGGTACGATGGAATCAATGTGAACAAGATCCGGAAGTCGGATCTGCGGCGGTCTCTCGGTATCGTGCTCCAGGATACGCATCTGTTTACCGGAACGGTTATGGACAATATCCGGTATGGAAAACTGGATGCCACGGATGCGGAGGTTATTGCGGCAGCGAAACTGGCAAACGCGGATGGATTTATCAGACATCTTCCGGACGGCTATAATACGGTGCTGACAGGAGACGGTGCAAACTTAAGTCAGGGACAACGGCAGCTTCTGGCCATCGCCCGTGCAGCCATCGCCGATCCGCCGGTGCTGATTCTGGATGAGGCGACCAGTTCCATCGATACCCGTACGGAGCGAATCGTGCAGGATGGCATGGATAAGCTTATGAAGGGCAGGACGACTTTTGTGATCGCCCACAGGCTTTCAACGGTTAAGAATTCTGATTGCATCATGGTATTGGAACAGGGCAGGATCATTGAGCGGGGAACCCATGACCAGCTGATTGAGGAGAAGGGAAGATATTATCAGTTGTATACGGGGAATGCGATTGCAACTTGATAGGTCAGATGTGCGAATTTATCCGGGGCATAGATTTATTCTATGCCCCGAATGTATTTTGCAGCTATTTTATTTGTACGGTTAAACTTTTCTCAACGATTCGGCGAGATTTGCAAGAAAATCCAGACTGGGATTATTTGAAGCAAACGCTAATTTCTAAAACACTCTTGTTATTTTCACGATAATTATGTAAAATGTTAGATACTAATTTCCTTAATATTATCCAGAAAGTAAAACTGTATAGATTTTTAAGATGTTTCTAATGTCGTTAACTATAGAAGAAAGGCATGAGATTAAGATGAGAACGGGTAAGAAGGTTTTATTTCGACTTTCAATGTTGTTGACGGTTGTTGTGTTCGGTGTGCTGCTTCTGGGAAGCGGTCCAGGGGATTCTGGCGTATATGCTGTGAACCGCAAAGACAAGAGTAAAGTTACAGAATTGACAGTTCACTATCTGGATGTAGGGCAGGGAGACTGTATTCTGGCGGAGTGTGATGGAGAATATATGCTGATCGACGCCGGTGACAATAATCAGGGTACCAGGATACAGAACTATCTTCAGAAACAGGGCGTCAGGAAATTAAAATATGTCATTGGCACTCACCCGGATGCGGATCACATCGGTGGCCTGGACGTTATCTTATATAAATTTGACTGTGGAACGGTTATGATGCCGGACCTGTCGAAGGATACGGCAGCTTATCGGGATGTCGTGGACACGATGAAGCAGAAAGGTTATAAGAATACGGTGCCGGAACCCGGAGACAGCTTTGAACTGGGCGATGCTGTGTGCACGGTTCTCGCACCCTTGGAGAGTAATGAAGATACCAACAACAACTCAATCGTGTTGAAGGTGGAGCATGGGGAAAATACATTCCTTTTTATGGGAGATGCAGAAGAGGAAGAAGAAGCCAATATCCTGAAAAGTGATGTAAATATAGATGCGGATGTACTGAAAGTAGGGCATCATGGCAGCCGTTTCTCGTCTTCTCAGAAATTTCTGAAAGCAGTATCCCCAGACTATGCGGTGATTAGCTGTGGTGAGGATAACAGCTACGGGCATCCGCATGCTGAGACACTCAATAACCTGCGGGCTATGGGTGTGGATGTATTTAGAAGCGATGAACAGGGAACTGTCGTGTCTGTCTCGGATGGCAGCCGGATTACATGGAACTGCGCGCCGTCAGAGACCTGGAAGGCAGGGGAGCCTACGGGTGGCGCCGGTACTGTTGCCGGAAGTGATGTTTCGAAGAGCAGCAGTGTGGGAAATGTGGAGAGTAGTACCGCGACACCGCCTGCGGCCGGGAATTATATAGGGAATAAGAACAACGGCAAGTTACACAAAGTGACCTGCAACTCGCTTCCTCTGGAGAAAAACCAGGTGGTATTTGATACCAGAGAAGAGGCTGTGGCAGCAGGTTACGACGATCCGTGCAAGCGGTGTAACCCATAAGTTTGATAGAATTTTTCAGCTGTTCGAGATGATTCTGGAGGGTTGTAGAGATCTTGATGACGCAAAGAGAAAAGTCAGGGAATTAAAGCGGGCGGCAGACACACAAGCCGCCTTTTCAGTTTTATAGGACAGGATTTTATGAAAGCATGATAGCCGAAGAGACAGCAGAGTATCTGAAGCACGAATGCGATACACTTGTAACATAAAGTTTTGGAGAAAAACGATGAATAAAAATTCTAAGATATGTTGTTTTATAAAAGAAAATTCGCAATGGAGAGAAATACTCAAAAATGAATACGGGATAACCATTAAAGAAGAGTACCCGTATGCAATTTTTAATTATGGAATTAATAGCGATTTCTCCATTCCAATAGTACAGGAAGCGAGGGGGATTATCATCAACATTGAGAATTTAGAGGTTGCGTGTTTTCCTTTCAGAAAGTTTGGAAATTACAACGAAAGTTATGCTGATAAAATTGATTGGAACAGAGCTCTGATGGAAGAATCAGTTCTGTGAAAAAGGAAGGTTTTGTTGTCGTAGA
>CAYXKS010000107.1:7793-9572 GCA_964465725.1 uncultured Bacteroides sp.
AGAGCTCTGATGGAAGAATCAGTTCTGTGAAAAAGGAAGGTTTTGTTGTCGTAGATAATAATTGGAATAGGATAAAAATTAAATCGCCAGAGTATCTTATAATGCACCGCATGACATCAAGTTCTAACTTTTCTAAAGAGAGAATTATAGATATGATACGGAATAAGGTGATAAATATTAGAGATTTATGTAATGATTTTCCGGATTTGGCACATTATTTCAAATATTATGACTTTAAGGTGTCAGAGTTTGAATATCAGGCAAAAGTGTTTTGTGATTTGACCAGGAGAATTTATGAAGAATATAGTCATGACAGAAAAGCAGTCGCAATGGTAATCAGGAAGCATAGACTTGCGGCAATTGGATTCATGTGTTTAGACAGCGGGAAAGGAGGAGGCGAAATACTTTCTGAAATGCCAATAGTCAGATACTGCAAATATATTCCTGATTATGAGCCGGAAATACTTTCTGAATTATTTTACAGAGAAAATAGAGAAGGTGAAGAAAAGTCCGGTTCTTAAGAGAATAATGAATTTGAACGGTAAGATGATAAAATTACTTGTATATTTTAGACAAGCTGACTGATAATAAATCAGAAGGTATTCAACGAAAATTTCATAATTTTCCTACTGTTCAGGAACCTTAATTAGTGATATATTATAGATTAAGTAGAAGGAGGGTGAAGAAAATGGCAAATGTTTTTGATACAGCAGAATATATTTTGAAACAGTCTGGTTCTATGTCAACTATGAAACTTCAGAAGCTATGCTATTATTCTCAGGCATGGTCCCTTGTTTGGGATGATTCTCCTTTATTTGAGGAAGACTTTCAGGCATGGGCTAATGGGCCGGTGTGTCCTGAATTGTTCTTCAAAACGCAGGGTAAGTACTCTGTAAATGCGAGTGATGAAACTGGTGGTGAGGGAGACTTGTCTGATAATGAGAAAGATACTATTGACAGAGTACTGGAACATTATGGCAGCCACAATGCCCAGTGGCTAAGTCAGTTGACACATATGGAAGACCCTTGGATTAAGGCGAGAGAAGGAGTTCCGTCCGGTGCGGGATGCAATAATGTGATTACAAAAGAAAGTATGGCAATATATTATGGCGGGCTCTAAGCGAAAAAAGGAAGTAAAGCAAAGAGAAGTCCCTAATGGAAAATGTATCGCTCAGGGTGGAGATCCTGAGCGATATTATTCGGAAAATCCAGCTTGGACTTTTGCAAATTCAGATCAGGAGATGTGGGCATTCTCGCAGGATCATATGGGAGAATTGTTTTGGACAGAGATATTTCCAAGACTAAAGGCATTGGAAGCCAAAACCTGGAGTGAAATATTAGTTCGGGATAAGAAACAGAATCATTCGTTGGAATTGGATGAACTGAATAAGGTAGCGCAAGATAGGTTGGCTTCAAAATATATAGAAGCGGAATCATTGATATCATTGAGAATAACTGGTAATCATAGATTATATGGATATATGACAGGAAGAATTTTTAATGTGCTTTGGTATGATGATAACCATGGCGATAACAGTACTTGTGTGTGTAGATCTCACTTGAAACATACATAATTCAGTCTGTTTTAATGTTTTATTATAGTTTGACATACAACGAGTACATTCTTTTTACTTTTTCTTTAGGGGCATTCCTTTTTCGCGGAATCAGCCTTTTTGCTGCTTTACGTTAAAAAGCTGTTTTCAATATCGTCATTGGCTGCTGTTTGTTCGCCTTATCCGTAAAGGCGGCAGGCAGCTTTTTTTGTATCTTTGGAAGCCC
>CAYXKS010000108.1:0-9530 GCA_964465725.1 uncultured Bacteroides sp.
ACAACAATATACTTTTCATTGGCGCCCACATCCAGACAAACCTTAGTTTCATGATAAATATCTCCGGGAAGCTCTTCCATATACCCTTCCGGCTCTGAACAGTAGAAATGGGCATAATACCAGGCAGAGCCCTGTTCAAACGGTTTCTCGCCCCAGCAGTGCATACCGCCTTTCAGGAAGAAAAGCTGTTGTGGCATAATCAAATAGGGAATCCCGTCCTCAATAATCTCCATGGAACCTTGCAACAGATAGATTGCCACGTGAAAAGGCGCCGTTCTGTCCGCGTGATACATAATTCCCCGGTTGACACTGTAATCCGCCTCACACACAAACGGCATCGCATTACACGGTATCCTGAGCAGATGTTTGTCCATTGTTCTATACCGCCATGTGATAAATCTTCAACATATCTTCTTCGTACAATTTCCTGGCCGACCCTTTACAGCCACCCGCCGCCAGGCTGCACATATGCGCCATCGTCTTCATCTGCTCCTCGGTAGGCCGCACTCCAAGCTCCCTCATGTTAGTCGGCATATCGATGCTGCGGTAGAAATCCTCCATCGCCTCGATTCCCTTAAGCGCAATCTCTTCCTCGCTGCCTGCTGCCGTTACGCCCATAACATTTCTTGCAAAGCGGTAAAACCTCGGCGTACAGTCCTTCAGCACATATCTGGCCCAGCTTCCCCATACTGCCGCCAGACCAGCGCCATGGGCCACATCAAACATCCCGCCTATCTCGTGCTCCAATCCATGAGACGCGAAGTCTCCGCCGTCGTTTCCGCAGCCTGTCAACCCGTTATGTGAAAGACTGCTGGCCCACATAACCTCTGCTCTGGCATCATAGTTTTGCGGGTCATTTTTCAAAATCAACGCATTTTTCATCACCGTCCTCATAAGACCTTCGGCGATCGCATCCGTCAACTCCATATTTCCACCGTTTGTAAAATAACGCTCCATTGTGTGCATCAGGATATCCGTACAACCGCACGCAGTCTGATAAGCCGGAAGGGTCATTGTCAGCTCCGGATTCATAATTGCAAAGACAGGACGGCAGATATCGTTGTTGTAACCTCTTTTCACCATTCCATCATCCTTTGTAATTACACTGCTATTGCTCATCTCGCTGCCTGCCGCCGCGATTGTGAGGACAACGCCGACCGGCATACAGGAGTCTGCCTGACGGATATGCTCATAGAAGTCCCAGACGTCTCCTTCGTTCGTCATACCATATCCGATCGCCTTAGAAGAATCGATAACGCTGCCGCCTCCTACCGCAAGAATAAAGTCAACATTTTCTTTCCTGCATAGCTCGATCCCTTTATAGACGAGCGACAGTCTGGGATTGGGAACAACACCGCCCAGCTCTACGTAAGCAATTCCCTCGCTGTCAAGCGACTCCTTGATGCGCGCAAGCAAGCCAGAACAAACGACGCTGCCGCCTCCATAATGAAGAAGAACTTTACTGCAATGGGTATCCTTTACAAGGCTTCCGACCTGTTTCTCTGAATCTTTACCGAATATAACTTTCGTAGGTGTGTAATAATTGAAATTAAACATGGGTCATACCTTCCTTTATAAAAATAGTAAAGGCGGAGCGCACAGATTCATGCCTATGCACTCCGCCGCTATATAACCATTTTGAAACTAAAGCAGTTATATTAATAATTCTCAGCACAAACCTCAAAATAACTCTGAGGATGATTACATGTCGGGCACACCTGAGGCGCATTTGTACCTACTACGATATGGCCGCAGTTACGGCACTCCCATACCTTAACTTCACTCTTTGCGAATACTTCCGCCATCTCAATATTTTTCAGAAGCGCACGGTATCTCTCCTCATGGTGTTTCTCGATCGCTGCCACCAGACGGAATTTCTGAGCCAAATCCGTAAATCCTTCGCTTTCCGCTGTCTTGGCGAAATTTTCGTACATATCCGTCCACTCATAATTCTCGCCGTCGGCCGCTGCCGCCAGGTTTTCTTTCGTATCCCCGATTCCGTTCAGTTCCTTGAACCACATCTTCGCATGTTCTTTCTCATTGTCGGCAGTCTTTAAAAAGAGAGATGAAATCTGCTCATACCCTTCTTTTTTGGCTACAGAGGCGAAATAAGTATATTTATTTCTTGCCTGTGACTCTCCCGCAAATGCTGCCTCAAGATTTTTCTCTGTCTGTGTTCCTGCATACTTGTTCATTTTCCTATTCTCCTTTTCTTTTGAATGATTATAATATCAAATTTTCTCAGACGTCGTCTTCCGGATGCCCAAAAAAATTCTTTTAAACAAATTCCAGGGTACTTCTCACACTGGCCACATGATCCCGCTTAAACAAATTCCCAAACCTGCGCGGGACATACTACGCGTGCACGATATTCGTATATTCCGAAATTTCCCTGCTGATCGTGCACAAATCGTCTACCGACAGGTCATGAATATTCTCATGTCCTGTGATCCTGGCAAATGTCCGCAGCTCCTCTGCAGAGCATCTCAGATAATTTGCGACTCTCCTGGACGCCGCATCCATATGCAGACGTTCTCTCAGCTCCGGGTCCTGTGTCGCTACACCTACAGGACACATCCCTGTTCCGCATATACGATACTGCTGGCAGGCCGCCGCAACCATGGCTGCAGATGCAACAGCCACCGCATCCGCTCCCATCGCGATCGCCTTCGCGAAATCCGAGGAAACCCTGAGTCCACCGGTGATAACCAAATCAATATCCGCATTAACGCTGTCGAGATACTTTCGTGCACGATAAAGCGCATAGACTGTCGGCACGCTTGTGGAATCACGTATAATCGCCGGAGAGGCTCCCGTTGCTCCGCCTCTTCCGTCAATCGTTATGAAATCCGGCTCCGCATAAACGCAGTACGCCAAATCCTTCTCGATTCTTCCGGCAGCGATCTTAATTCCAATGGGTCTGCCCTCACTGCACTCGCGAAGGGTATCCACCATCTGTCTCAAGTCCTCTTTCGTATTGATCCCAGGGAATTTGGAAGGACTGATCACGTCTTTGCCCAACGGTTTATTGCGGACCGCTGCGATTTCCGGCGTTACTTTACTGCCCGGCAGATGTCCTCCCATACCAGGCTTCGTTCCTTGGCCAATCTTAATCTCGATGGCGTCGGAAGTCGTAAGATTTTCTGTCGTCACACTGTACAGATTGGGAACATACTCGAATATGTATTTGTGAGCTGCCGCTTTCTCTTCCGGCAAAACGCCGCCTTCACCGCTGCACATAGCTGTCCCTGCCATAGCGCTTCCCTTCGCCAGGGCAATCTTCGTCTCCCTGGAAAGCGCTCCGAACGACATATGTGAAATATATACCGGCATGTCCAGAACCATAGGTTTCTTCGCATGTTTGCCGATCACCGTTCTCAAGGATACATCTGCATGCTCCTCAAGCGGCGGCGGATTCAACTGGGCGCCGAGTATCAGAATATCATCCCAATTCGGCATCTTCATCTGCGTTCCCATCGCTTCGATGGCCGACTTTCCTGTGACAGCCATCTCGTGGATCTCTTTCATATAACGATAATTGCTGTCCGTCTTTCTTGTCTCCTTCGGATAATTCAAATCCTGTCCGTCTCCGGAAACCGTATCGGATGCACTGACCGTTTCCACTTTCTTACTGTTTTCATCCGATGACACCAGCTCGAACTTCTCCGCCGGCTGTTTGCATATGGGGCACTCCGTCAACTCGGAAAAAGATCTCCCCTCTTTCTCCTCGTCAAACACATACCCACATACACTGCATTTGTAAACCATTATCTTATCCCCCTGTCTTATTTATTTATCTGCATCATAACAAGTTCAATAACCCCTACGCTACGTACACCCGGACACTATACCTGCATATCTTTCAGAACCTTATCATGCATATATCATTCTCTGACCGCTTCTGCCACTTCTTCTAAAGTTATCCTGCAAAGCCTCTGTCCGACGTCAGGAATTACTTTTACTCCAAACTCCTGTTGTTCCACCTTCGCCCCAGGGCAGACAGCCCCTTTCACATTATGAAGATAAATACAATACCTGCCTTCTCCGTCCACCGCAGCCGTAATCGTATCTCTCTCTCTTCTCACCTGAATCTTCATACCTTCTTCCAGATTATCGCGGAATAAAGATACACTCTGTTCCCCGCCGTCTTCCAGCTCAAAGAAATGCCAGGTAACTTCATCACAGAAATCATACTCTGGCGTATCATTCCTGCTGCCGGTTGCAAGAACCGTATTCGGCCTCACCAGAAGCGGCAGTGTAAAATAGTCAAACGTCTGCGTATACCATCGATTCCCATCCAGAATTTCTCCCGTAAGGTAATTGGTCCATGTCCCTTCCGGGACATAATAAGTCACTTCCCCACTCTCGGAAAAGACCGGAGCCACCAAAAGCGCATCGCCCAACATATACTGACGGTCGAGATAAGTACAGTTCGCATCCTCCGGAAATTCCAGCATCATAGGGCGCATCATGGGAACTCCCTCCCGGTTGACTTCCACCGCCCTGGCAAACAGATACGGCATAAGCGAGCATTTCAATCTCGTAAAATGTCCCAGCACTCTGCAGGCTTCCTCTCCGAAATTCCACGGAACTCTGTAAGTGTCGTGTCCATGAAGTCTGCTGTGGGTAGACAAAAGACCGAACGCCGACCAGCGTTTATACAGATCCGGCGTAGCCGTACTGTCAAATCCACTGATATCATGGGCCCAGAAGCCGAAACCGGAAAGGCAGAAGGATAATCCTCCCCGCAGGCTTTCCGCCATGGAATCGTATTCCGCCACGTTATCTCCGCCCCAGTTTACCGGAAACTGCTGTGTCCCCACGGTAGCCGAACGTCCAAATACCATGGCGTTGCGCTCTCCCTTTTTCTCACGGATCACTTCGAACACATTCTTATGATATAAGTAAGAATAGTAATTGTGCATTTTCTCCGGATCAGATCCGTCATACCAATTCACATCTGTAGGAATCCTCTCCGCAAAATCTGTCTTCAGGCAATCCACTCCCATATCCAGGATCTCGCCCAGCTTATCCTGAAACCATCTGCACGCCTCAGGATTCGTAAAATCGACGATTCCCATACCAGGCATCCACAGATCACCCTGCCATATCCTTCCGTCTTTGCGTTTCAGAAGAAAACCCTGTTCCTTTCCTTCCCGGAACAGATAAGAACGCTGGCTGATATATGGATTCATCCACACACAGACCCGCACTCCCTGCGCTTTTATCTTCGCCAGCATCTCTCTGGCATCTCCGAACTTCTTATCCCACCGGAAATTACACAACTCAAACGGCTTCATCCACGCGGCATCATAGTGAAACACACTTAAGGGAATATTCCACTTCTTCATCTGCTCCACAAAATCCAGCACAACACTCTCATCATAGCTGGGCGTCCAGCTGCTGGACAGCCAAAGGCCGAAGGACCATGCCGGTGGCACAGGGCTTCTCCCGGTCAGCGCCGTATAATTCGACAGCGCCATCTTCGGTGTTCCGCCTCCGATCACCAGATACTCCAGGCTCTCCCCCTCTACCGAGAACTGTACTTTCCTCGCGCACTCCGTCGCCACTTCAAAATCCACATAGCCGGGATGATTCACCAGAACACCATAGCCATAGTTCGAGAGATAAAAGGGAATGCTCTTATAGCTCTGGTCGCCATTGGTTCCGCCGTCCCGGTTCCACGTATCCAGGCGCTGTCCATTCCTGACAAAAGCCGTGAAATGTTCTCCCAAACCATAGAAACATTCCCCGATCCCGGCGGATAACTGCCCCCGCATATAAGTTTCTTTCCTGTATAAGGCAGGCTTCTCCCTGTGATTGAAATCACACCAGTCTTCCGCACCATAATCCAGATCCGTGACATAAGCCAATGTTTCCTCGCCGTTTGAGACAATACGTCTCCCCTGATAATAAAAATCAATGCGAAACATGCCGTTTTTTGGAATAACGGCCTCAAGTTTTCCGCTTTTTACAATAATACTCTGCTCTGTCTCTTCTACCCCAAGAGCTCCCGGCTGCATATTAAATCCAAAATAAGGCCCTTTCTCCACGCCACCAGTATAATGGCTGGTTTTTACAGAAAGGATATCTTCCCTTGGAGCCGTGATATCGATCTCCAAAACCGGCCCATAGGTAGTATCATTCAAATCCCTGACAACAGCGCAGGGCACCATCAAATGAAGCCCTGTCCCATCGATATCATACTCCCAGAGGCACTTGCTGCTGTGAATCTTCAGCCCCTTCGCCACTGACCATTGTCCATCTGTGAATCTCATAGTTTACCCTCCCCATACATCATAAATAATTATACCTGTTTGGCACAAAATAGGCAATGGAAAATGAAAAACCGGAAGCACCGAAGTAATACTATATACTTCAATGTTTCCGATTTATGATTTATGATATTCAATTATATTAAAGGCATCCTGTTTTCCGATATACTTTTACGAAAACAGTTGGCCAACAAAGCATCTTAAACCTTACATCCTTCACAGGACGCGCAGTCCGGGAACCGACTATGATCATATTCAATGCCATTCTTATCATAATAGTCTTTTACCGCCGCCTTGATCGCCTCCTCCGCAAGAACAGAACAATGTACCTTATGCGCAGGTAAGCCATCCAATGCTTCCGTGACCGCCTTATTGGTAAGCTGCAGAACTTCCGAGACCGGTTTACCCTTGATCATCTCCGTGGCCATGGAGCTGGACGCAATCGCTGACCCACAGCCGAATGTTTCAAACTTCACATCTGTCACAATATCATCGTCAATCTTCAGATAGATTTTCATGATATCTCCGCACTTGCCATTTCCAACCTCACCCACGCCGTCTGCATTCTCAATCGTTCCGACATTTCTCGGATTTCTGAAATGATCCATTACCTTTTCACTGTATAATGCCATGTCTATCTTCCTTTCATATACAAAAGCGTGCTTCACACACCCTGTTTTCTATTATAAAACGCACTTTCCTATGATAGAATGAATTCCTTCCGGCCGTTTATCTTATCTTTCCACAGCGGAGACATATTCCGCAGATAGCCAACCACCTCCGGCACAGCCTGCAGAATCTTCTCTACCTCCTCCTCCGTGTTGTCTGCACACAGTGATAACCGCAAGGACCCATGCGCTATCTCATGAGGTCTGCCGATCGCCAACAGCACATGGCTGGGATCGAGAGATCCGGAAGTACAGGCAGAACCGGATGAAGCACAGATACCTCTGTCATCCAGCAGTAAAAGCAGGCTCTCACCCTCAATTCCCTCAAAACAGAAATTGACATTCCCGGGCAGACGTCTCTTCTTATCTCCATTCAACGCAGAATGCGGAATTTGTGAAAGTCCATCGATCAATCTGTCTCTCAGCTTTATCAATTTCTCTGTATTCTGATTCATATTCGCACAGGCCTCTTCCAGCGCGGCCGCCATGCTCATGATTGCGGGGACATTCTCCGTTCCGGCACGTTTTCCTCTCTCCTGCGCGCCGCCTTCAATCAGATTAACCAGCGGAATACCCTGCCTTGCATAAAGCACTCCGATTCCTTTCGGCCCATGGAATTTATGGGCGGACAGAGAGAGCAGGTCGATTCCCTGCTGTTCCACATCGATTGGCAAATGCCCTGCTGCCTGTACCGCGTCGGTGTGGAAAGGTATTTTTCTTTCCCTGCATATCGATCCGATTTCCGAAATCGGCATAACGGAACCGATCTCATTATTGGCATACATAATCGTCACAAGACAAGTATCCTCCCGAACCGCTGCCGCAACCTGCTCCGGATAAACCATTCCGTTTTCATGGACATCCAGAAGCTCGACTTCGAATCCTTCTCTTTCCAGTTTCTCAAGCGTATGCAGCACGGCATGATGCTCAAAAGCCGTAGAAACGATATGCTTTTTACCGGACCTTGCCCCGAATCTTGCCGCAGAGATAATTGCCTGATTATCCGCCTCACTGCCGCCGGAAGTAAAATAGATTTCCCGGGGCGCAGCTTTGATACAAGCGGCAATGCGTTCTCTTGCAGACCACAATGCCTCCGCCGCTTTCTGTCCGGCCTCGTACAGGCTGGATGGATTTCCCCAGATTTCTTCCATATAAGGCAGCATCGCATTAATAGCGGTCCTGCTCATTTTCGTCGTTGCCGCATTGTCTGCATATATCATATTTGCCATTCCTTTCTTCAAGCTGCACAAATTAATCGTTCACAACAGCTGCAAACCCTTTTTCCAGATCCGCAATAATATCATCAATATGCTCCGTACCGATGGAAAGCCTGATCGTATTCGCCTTAATTCCCTGATCCTCCAGCTCCTGTGCTGTCAGCTGGGAGTGCGTCGTAGTAGCCGGATGAATCACAAGACTCTTCACATCCGCCACATTAGCCAGTAATGAGAATATCTCCAGATTATCGATGAACTTATGCGCTTCCTTCTGGCCTCCCTTGATGTCAAATGTAAAGATGGAAGCGCCGCCGTTCGGAAAATATTTCTCATACAACGCATGGTCAGGATGGTCAGGCAATGACGGATGGTTAACGCGCTCTACCAGAGGATGATTCGCCAGATATTTCACCACCTTCTTCGTATTTTCCGCATGACGGTCCAGACGAAGAGAAAGCGTCTCTACTCCCTGTAAAAGCAGAAATGCGTTAAACGGTGATATAGTCGCACCCGTATCACGCAGCAGGATTGCGCGAATATACGTCACAAAAGCTGCCGGACCTGCCGCGTCTACAAACGATACACCGTGGTAGCTTGGGTTTGCATCGGCGATCGCCGGAAACTTTCCGCTTGCCTTCCAGTCAAAATTGCCGGAATCTACAATAATTCCGCCCAACGTCGTCCCATGGCCGCCGATAAACTTCGTTGCGGAATGCACTACAATATCCGCGCCATGCTCAATAGGACGAATCAGATACGGCGTGCCAAACGTATTGTCAATTACCAGCGGCAGGCCATGTTTATGCGCAATCCCGGCAATCGCATCTATATCAGGAATATCACTGTTAGGATTGCCAAGTGTTTCCAGATAGATTGCCCTTGTATTTTCCTGAATCGCATTCTCTACCTCTTCCAGATTATGCGCATCCACAAAGGTAGCGGTAATTCCATAGTGCGGAAGCGTATGTGCCAACAGATTATAGCTGCCACCGTAAATCGTCTTCTGAGAAACAATATGTCCTCCGTCAGATGCAAGCGCTTCTATCGCATATGTAATCGCCGCAGCACCCGACGCAAGAGCCAGAGCCGCTACACCGCCTTCCAATGCGGCAAGTCTTTTCTCAAGCACATCCTGTGTGGAGTTAGTCAGACGGCCATAGATATTTCCTGCATCCGCAAGACCGAAACGCGCAGCCGCATGGGCTGAATCCCTGAATACATACGAAGTGGTCTGATAAATCGGTACTGCTCTGGAGTCAGTAGCAGGGTCCGGCTTTTCCTGTCCAACATGCAATTGAAGGGTTTCAAACTTATATTCGCTCATAATCTTCTCCTCTTTTCCTTCTTTGATTTTATTTGCCGTATTTTTA
>CAYXKS010000109.1:0-9513 GCA_964465725.1 uncultured Bacteroides sp.
GATTTCTATAAGCGTTCGATTGCATATTCCATGAAAATAGAGTAAAATTTGAAATATGTGGAAAGTATCTTTGCTAGTGACTACTTATAATGTAAAAGAAAATCTGAAGATAACGTTGGATAGTATCGAACAACAGGATTATGCGTCCATAGAGGTGGTTATTGTGGACGGACAGTCTCGGGACGGGACGCTCGACGTGATCAGGGCTTTTGCCGCGAAGTATGGTGAAAAAGGCGACCTTGTGCGCGGTACAGCGGCATCTTCTCGCCTCACCGTCAAATGGGTATCTGAACCGGACCTTGGATTGTATGATGCCATGAATAAGGCTTGGCGGATGTGCAGCGGTGATATTGTCGCGGTTTGTAATGACAGGTTGTGTGTGCCCGATACAATTACGAAACTGGTACGGGCGATTGAGGAGGCGGGAGACGGCTGCATCGGTTCTCATGCGGATCTTGTTTATGTGGATGGCGAACGCGTTGTCAGGACATGGCATATGGGAGAGGGGCGACTGGCCGAGGGGTGGCTGCCGGGACATCCGACGTTGTTTTTAAAGCGCGAGGTTTATGAGAAATACGGTGTTTATGACACCGGATATAAATGTGCGGCAGATTATGAATTTATGGTGCGTTTTTTGAAGGATGAAAGGAACCGACTGGCCTATGTGCCGGAAACACTGGTGTCTATGTTTTACGGTGGGACGAGCAATGCCGGATTGCAAAACTATCTGGTATCGTTTCGGGAAGGATATGCGGCGCTTAAGCGCCATGGCGTTCGCCATCCCCTCTTAATTACACTGCGGCGGACGCTGCGGGTGCTTGGACAATTTTAAAAAGGATAAGTCAGGATATGAAAGTACAAAAAATATTTTATCCGGTTGTAAATGCTGTTATTCGGATGATACTGGTGCTGATCGTTGCAGGTATGTTATTGCAGAGTTTGTTAAGTACCAGTTTTATCGGTACGATTACAGCAGAGGATGGGGTGCTGCAGGAGCGGACGTTGAATATAGCGGATGACCCGTGGAGACATTTTATTGTGTTTGTTGTATTTACTGTGCTGGGTGTGTTGCTTAGCGTGGGGAGCCGCCGTCTGCATGTAGGATGGATAGGGAAGAACGGTTTGTATGCTGATGACTTCGTACGGGAGGCAAACTGTGTAAGGATGGATACCGGGCGTATATGCCGGATTCTGAGCGCTTTTGTGCTGCTGTCAGGAAGTTTGTGGATTCTGCTCACGCAGCTTCGGCCCGGATCCGACCCTGCCAAGATATATGAGATTGCCATGCAGTGGAGAAAAGGCAATTTTTCGGCCTATGCGGAGGGTGGGTATCTGTTCCGATATCCGTATCAGGCAGGCATTATACTATTTTATTATTTTTTGTCGTTTTTGTTCGGCGTGGATAATTATGTGGGGCTGCAACTTGTCAATGTGATCGCTTTGGCACTGATTTATCTATTGTTGGTTAAGCTGGCGGCCTTTTATTGGAAGAAAGATGATAAGCTGTCGGTTTTTGTATATGTAGCGTTGATCTTATGGCTGCCGCTTGCGTTCTATGTGACTTATCTGTACGGGATTCTTCCAGGCATGGCGTTGTCTCTTGGCGCTATGTACTGCGTTGCGAAGTATTTGGATACCGGGAAATACCGTCATATGATTCCGGCATGCCTTTGCATGGGACTTGCAACGGTTATAAAAATGAATTGTGTCATTTTTCTTATTGCGATTGGTTGTTTTCTCGTATATGATGCGATTGTGCTCGCTTTTGGGCGGGATGAAAAGTTGCTCCGGGGTAGAAGTGCCGTTTCGTCATTGGTATTGATCGGGCTCATGGTCTTAAGCGTGATGGGGTGCAATGCGGTTAGTAACCGGTATGCGGAGTATCTGTCAGGGTATAAGGCCGGGGAAGGGCATGTTATGTTGTCCTGGGTGGTGATGGGACTGCAGGAGACGCCTTTAGGCCCGGGTGGATACAGCGGCTATATTGGTGATATCTATGTGAAATATGGATATGACACGGAGAAAGTCAAGGAAGCTTCCTGGACGGATATCAAGAAGGTCATGAAACGGATGTCGGAGAACCCTCTGGATGAGGGTGTGACGTTTTTTGCGCGTAAAAATGCTTTCCAGTGGAACGATCCGTCGTTTATCAGTCTGGACCGCACCAAGGGACGGGTATCTGCGATCGAGATGCCGACGTATGTGACCAGTCTGATCGAGGGCAGGGGAAGCGTTGTATTTTATATTGTGATGAACTATATGCAGTCATTGCTTTGGCTGGGGATGTTACTTTACCTTTTTATAAACTGGAAAAGCAAGAACCTTTATGAATTGATGGGGGCTGTGGTTTTTCTGGGAGGATTTCTGTTTCATTTTATCTGGGAGTCAAGCGCTTCTTATACGATCCCGTATTTTGTAGTTATGATCCCGTATGGAGTGAAGGGCTTGGTGGACTGGGTGCGGTATGTGTGCGCTTTGCCCGCGTTTATGGCGGATAATCGTCGCGGTGTCGTGGATAAAAAGGAACTGGTGCGTAAAGTTGGCGCTCCTGCATGCGGTTTTGCAGTGGCGATGGTCTGTGTGGCGCTGTTAAGCAAGACAAATCTTTTCTATCGGACTTTTGCGCTGGACGACGGAGAGGAGGCAAGGGCGCAATTCTATCAGGAAGATGAGCGGATGCCGGGGAATGTCTGTGACGGTTACTATTATCTGATGCCTTATACGGCGCAGGATAGGGTGGTAATCGGGCAGGATGGTAAGGTGCGGGCAGTGCCTTTTAGCACAGAGGCGGACGGTGGTTCTGCGGGTGCTGGTGGAGATGGCGTGTTCGTTCCGAAGATCAACGACATAGAACAGAAGTTGCTGCTCAACAGAGCATCTGCGGGAAATGCTGATGTTTCAGGGGTCAGTATGCGTTTTCGCAGTAATGAACAGGTGTTGGCGGTGAAGAGAGATGGTGGACAGTTTGCATTGACAGTGTATTTGGATGACGGTATGAATATGTTTTACGAAGCAAAAGATAATATATGCTATCTATGGAACCTATTCGGTTCGCCCGAGACAGGATATTATATTGTGATTGACAATATGGCGCTTACTTATCGAGATGGAGAAGTGACGTTAGAAGAATTGGCCAAGACGGATGAGCAGAGATGGGTGCTGTGTAAAGATTCAGGAACACTCCGGAATGGAGACTAGAATGAAAAGGGCAAAGATGAGAAGTCAAAAATCAACTGCATTGACGGATCCGGGATCAAAAAGCACAGGAAATGCAAAAGAACATGGGGTCTTTTGTGCCGGTATACTGTTGGTTTTGCTGGTGCTGTCCCGCTACCTTGTGAACGGAGAACCGGTGGACGTCAGGAGCGAGATTATGGAAACCGATAACGGGTTTGCGGAAGAGACCATAGACTTGTTTGATGGTGTGGAGATGGTGCAGTCATTGACGATTCCGGAAGGGGCGAACTGGCGGCAGGGGTATTATGCGCTCTGCTTCATTCCCCGCAATGCGGACAGTAAAGGAACGGTCGTCTGCACGCTGAAACAGGGTGACAGACAGGCGACGTGTCGTATGGCCGTAAAAGAATTGGCGGTCGGAACGTGGACGCCCTTGAAAGATTTGGATTTCGGAGAACTGGAGAGCGGAGCGGCTGTGCTTTCTATTCACACGGAGGACGTGAAGGCCGGAGAATTGGAGGCGGCGGTCTGTAAGGATCACTATGGGTTTGGTAATCTGCAGCAAAACGGAGAAGAACTGCAGGTAGCGTTGGCGCAGGCATATCACTACCATCTCACGGGGACGGAATATAAAATCAGATCTTTGTGTTATGGAATTACAGTACTGTGCGCCGGTATTCTGATCTGGTTGGTATGCAGCGAAAGGATCGGCGGAAACCGCAGGAATCTGGCAGCTTTTGCTGTATTGACAATCATGTTTATGAACATGATTTATCTGATTGACAGTTCTATTTATCTGGAACCGACTTATGCAGAGGCGGTAACAAACTTCCTGCACAATGCTCGGGAAGAGAAATTTGCTGCGAATCTGCTGATCACGGATGCCGGATATCTGCCCCTGCTGCCGCGTCTGATTACCTTGTTCTATTTAAAAGTATTGCGTCTGCCGTCTGCCTACGCACTGTACTTTATGCAGGTTACAGCGTGCTTTTTGTGCAGTATAGTGTGGTCTTTTTTCGTGTTGCAGCCATTTGACGGATGGATGCGGTTCCCCAATCGGATACTCTGGTGCCTGTTGGTTATGCTGACATGTTTCTGTGAGGAGACGTTGTTCTTTACCAATCATGCTTATTGGGGGATTTATTTGTTACTGTTGCTTCTGATTGCTGATCTGAGACGATTTCCAGGATGGATTTATGGTTGCTTGTTGTGCGTTAGCGCCCTGATTTGCCTGTCCAAGGGAACTTATGTAGTTATGTTGCCGCTAATGGTTCTCTATCTGCTGTTTTTCGGGAAAAGTATTGGGGAAAGAGACAGGCTGTTTGCTTATGTGACAGGTGGTGCGTCATTTCTGCAGCTTTTGTATTCGTTCAGCGGACGGGGAGACGGCGGTGGTTGGATTGACATGGAGGTCATGGGACAGATCGGATATTGGTTCAGACTGCCGGTAAGAGCACTTGTGGAATTTAGTGCCTCTCTGCTGACGCCGATTGGAGAAACAGTGCAGAGTATATCCTGGCTGATCGTTGGGATGGCCGCAGTAGTGGGGATCGGCCTGGTTGCAGGGTTTGCAGGACATGTGTTGCCGTCAAGAGTACGCGGGGAAAGAATAGACAGACGTAGAGCCATATTCTATACTATGGTGTTATTTCAACTGATTATATCAGTGTTTTTCCTGATGACGGTCAAAAGTGTACCGGATGCCTGGAAGGATATGGGAAGAATCATCTATGCACCGATGGGCGACAAATATGAAATTTTCTTCAACATGGGATGTTATATGTTGTGGCTGACTGGCGGTACGTTTGTGATACACCTTGCAATGCAGCGGGAAGGGGTAAGAATTACCCTATTCTGCAGTCGATATGGCGTTATGGTGTTGCTGATTATTTTCTGTCTTACGAATCCAACCATGCATTTGACTGGTTGGTCGGATGCGCAAGTTTCGGATCGGCGTGTGTATGCGGGGAATATCAATGCAAGCTGGCGGGATTGTAAAGATTTGATATCGGAAAGTTCGTTTTTTCTTCCAGTGCGTGGCGATAATTGGGCGTACAGCCATAACATGAATTTATATCAGGTGGGAGCGAAGGATTATTTTGAAGAGACCTCTTGTGTCAATCTGGAAGAGATGGTGAGCGGATATCATTGCACATATGAAGTACAGGATGCGGCACAGGCACAGAACATGATCGAGGTCATGATCGAACGTCCTTTGCGGGTGGATGAGATTTCGTACCAGGTACAGTTGCTGGATGCGGAGTCGAAGATCATAGCGGAAGCAAAGCAGATGGATTCCGGCAGGAACAGGAAATGTATTTTTCGGTTTTCGGAGCCCGTCAACGGTGTTAAGACGATACGATTGACAGATGATATGGGCAACCCGGCATATTATAAGGATTATATTGCATGGGCCAGTGCATGGTAGTGGAAAGATGAAAGAAAAAATAGTGTTTGTGATTCCGGATATGCCGGGTGGAGGTACGGAGAGGGTGGTGGCCCTTCTGGCCAATGAATATACCAGGAGAGGAATTGATGTGTCGATTCTGCTTTTTGCGGGACACCAGAGAGCGTACCCGTTGTCAGACGGAGTAGAGGTAGTATCGCTGGGGGAACCCTCCGGGGGAAGTGTTGTAGAACGAATTAACAGGATCCGACGGATGCGGGAGTATTATAGAAAGAATACAGGATGCCGCATATGGGCCTTTAGTGTCATGGGAGCAGTTTTTTCTGCCGTTGCCGTGGGACTCCACAGAAAAGAGTATGCTTTTTTGGTTTCCGAGAGAAATGATCCATTGCGTTATGAGCATCCGCATATTCGTAACTTTTTTTATCGTGATGCAGACAGGATCGTGTGCCAGACGCAGGATGCCGTCGATTCGTTTCCGCGGGCGATTCGGAGAAAGGCGCTTGTGATTCCAAATCCGGTAGAGATAGGAGGTACAAAGGTATGGGCCGGAGCGCGGGAGAAAAGGATTGTTGCCGTAGGAAGATTGGAGCCCCAGAAGAATCATAAATTGTTGATAGAGGCTTTTGCCCGTTTTCGGGAACAGGATCCTGAGTATACACTGGAGTTATATGGCAAGGGTTCGATGGAAAGGGAACTGCGTGACCTGACAGAGAGTCTTGGAATTGCATCCTGCGTCATCTTTCGTGGTTTTTCCGAACACGTCGGGGAAGAAATCAGGGGTGCGGCGATGTATGTGCTGTCATCGGACTATGAAGGAATATCGAATTCCATGCTGGAGGCGCTGGCGTTGGGAGTGCCAGTAATCGCTACTGATTGTCCTTGCGGCGGTTCCAAGACTTACATTCAGTCAGAGGTTAACGGGCTGCTCGTGCCCGTTGGTGATAGAGAAGCATTGGCGGAGGCCATGAAACGTCTGGCAAAAGATCCTATGTTGGGGCAGTGTTTCGGAGTGGAGGGGCGGAAATTGAGGGAACAACTGAGCGTCTCAAAAATTGCAGATTCTTTTTGGGTGGCAGCGACAAAACCTAATCGTTGTATTCCATGAACAGGATCTCCTGATAGGATAGAAGTATTTCGTAAAGGAGGGCAGCGATTGCATGAGTAAGGTGCTCATCATCAACCCGATTCTATATACAGCAGAAACGAATCGCATTCCCAGAGTGAATTCCATCAAGGATACCATGATCTATTCGCTCTGTATGGGATTTATTCATAATGGGCATGATGTGACGCTGATCGCGGCGCAGGATTATCGCCCGGTACAGAAAGAAGAGTACCCGTTTACGGTTCTTTTTATGAGAACAATCTGGCATAAAATCTTTATGCCCAGGTGTTTTCCGTATATGCCGCAGATACGTAGTTATTTGAAAAAACATAAGGAGTATGATCTGATCCTGTCCAGTGAGGTGTTTGCGACATGGTCTTACACGGCAGTGCGGATATATCCTGACAGAACCATAGTCTGGCATGAACTGGCGGCGCACAACAATATGCTGCATCAGATACCCTCAAAAATCTGGTACAATATCGTGGCGCGGCTGTTGATGGGAAATGCAATGGTAGTTCCAAGATCGAAAGCCGCTGCGGCGTTTATCGGGAAGTTTATGAGTCGGATATCAGATATAGTCATTGATCATGGGGTTGATCTGGAGAAGCTGGATAGTATTTTGCAGGTGGAGAAGAGACAGCAGTTTGCGGTTGTTTCCCAGATGATTGAGAGAAAGCGAATTCACAGGATCCTTGAAGTTTTTGCGGAATTGATCGATAGAGGGTATGAGGATTATACGCTGTTACTGATTGGTAGCGGAGAAAAAGAAGAAGAATTGCGGGCACTGGCGGAAAGGCTGCATATACAGGAACGGGTAGTTTTCTGCGGACAGATGACACATGCACAGCTGTTGCCTATCGTTGCGGCGTCCAAGGCGCTGCTTGTCTATACGTCCAAGGACAACAATATGGTCTCTATTGTGGAGAGTATTGCGGTAGGTACGCCTGTGGTTACCACAAGAGTCCCTTATAATGCCGCGTATATTCGGCAGGAACATCTGGGCATCGCGGAGGATGACTGGACAGTGGAAGCGCTGATGAAGATAATAAGGAATAATGATTTTTACAGGAAAAATTGCCTGGCTTACCGTGAAAGGCTGTCGAGCGATTTTTGTGCGGAACAGTTTATCAATATTTATGTCGGATCATTTAACCGAAAACATCGTCTTTTTACTTAGGAAATTAACTTTTTTATTCAACGTACTTGGAGGAAATTAATGCAAATCGTTTCTGTCGAATTTTTATGCTTTTTTATCGTTATTATGCTAGTCTATCACGCACTGCCGGCGCGGTTTCGGTGTCCATTCCTTCTGGCGGGCAGTTATGTTTTCTATGGCAGCCAGAATATCTGGTATTTGGCCTTTCTGATGGTCGCAACGCTGCTTTCCTATGGCGGAGCTCTGCTGATGGAACATTTCCGCGACGTTTTATCCTATAAAAGAGGGATCTTTATTGTTACAATCGCCGCTAATCTTATCATGCTTGGGTATTTTAAATACGCTGGTTTCTTGAGCGGCGGGAGAATCGCGAGCATACTTTTGCCGGTTGGTATCTCCTTCTATCTGTTCATGGCCTGCGGTTATCTGGCGGATGTATATTGTGGACGGATTTCGGCACAGAGAGATCTGGTTTGCTATGCGCTTTTCGTCTCTTTCTTCCCGACAATTCTTTCCGGGCCGATCGAGCGGGCAGGCAATATGTTTCCACAGTTTTCGACGGCATTTATGGAGCAGGTCAGATTTGATACGGACCGGATCAGGGACGGGTTCGTGCGGATTCTCTGGGGCTGTTTTATGAAGCTTGTGCTGGCCGACCGAATCTCAATCCTGGTGAATCATGTGTACGCGATACCGGAGAACTATGGCGGCGTTCTGGTTGCCATCGCATCCGTTTTGTATACATTCCGGATCTACTGTGATTTCGCGGGGTATTCCCATATTGCGATCGGGATAGCTGAGACGTTGGGGATCCGGGTGATGGAGAATTTCAGGTGTCCTTATCTGGCGGACAGTGTGGCGGATTTCTGGAGAAGATGGCATATTTCGTTGTCTTCCTGGTTTCGAGATTATGTCTATATCCCACTGGGCGGTAACCGCAGGGGAAAGGCCAGAAAATATGTGAATGTAATGGTTGTTTTCCTTCTGAGCGGCCTGTGGCATGGCGTCGGATGGACTTTTATTATATGGGGAGGGCTGCACGGACTTTATCAGGTGATCGGCGCCCTGCTTATGCCTGTGCGCAGGAGGGCAATGGCGCTGTTGAAGTTGGAAGCGCCGGATGGCAGGCAGACGGTCAGTTTGCGTGTGATCAGGATTGTGGTGACGTTCTCGTTGGTCAATTTCGCATGGATTCTCTTTCAGGCGGAAAATATGAAGTCGGTGTGGCGGATTTGCGAGCGTTTTCTGCATCCCAGGTTCTGGGAGCTGTTCGATGGTACATTCTACACGCTGGGACTGGACGGGCCGAATGTGGTGTTGATGCTGTTGGGCCTGCTGCTGCTTATTATGGTGGATCTGTGCAATGAACGCGGCATTTTCCTGTCGGACTGCATCGCGCGGGAACGGTTGTGGATTCGCTGGCCTTTCTATCTTGCAGCGATTCTGTTGATCGTGGTCTGCGGCGTGTGGGGGTCCGGTTACGATACCGCGAGTTTTATATATTATCGTTTTTAATACAAGGGTGTTTTAGATTCTGCTGCTTATTCGGGCTTGCGAAGCGAATTTTGCAAAGTTAATTTGCGAAGCAAATTTACTTTTATAGTTAACGACATTAGAAATTTCGTTTTCGGCCTTGCAGAAACTTCCGTATATGGTTTCTGC
>CAYXKS010000110.1:0-2195 GCA_964465725.1 uncultured Bacteroides sp.
CGTCCGATATGCTCCGGTATTTCCTGCACCTCACAGAGCTGCTCCACCGTCGCCTCCTTGACTTCATTGATAGAGCCAAAATGCCGCATCAGCGCCTTGCGCCTCGCCGGCCCTACTCCCGGTATCTCATCCAGAACAGACTTCACCTGCGCCTTGGAACGAAGAGAACGGTGATACTCAATGGCGAATCGATGCGCCTCATCCTGGATCCGTGTGATCAGCTTAAATCCTTCCGAATGCGTGTCAATGGGAATCTCCACATTCTGATAGTACAGACCCCTCGTACGGTGATTATCATCTTTCACCATACCACAAACCGGAATATCCAGGTGAAGTTCTTCTAACACCTGCAGGGCAATATTCACCTGGCCCTTACCGCCATCCATCAGCAGCAGATCGGGGAACTTCGTGAAGCTTCCGAATTCATGATTGAGCTCCTTACGGTTCAACTCCTCCTTCTCTTCCATGCCGTGGATGAACCGTCTGGTCAACACCTCTTTCATACACGCATAATCATCCGGCCCGGATACGGACTGGATACGAAACTTGCGGTAATCGCTGCGCTTAGCCTTTCCTTTCTCGAAGACAACCATGGAACCCACATTGGCGAACCCACTGATATTGGAGATATCAAAAGCCTCCATACGGCTTATATGTTCCAGGTCAAGCAACGCGGCAATCTCTTTCACCGCGCCTATCGTTCTGCCTTCCTCACGCTTGATCCGCTCTTTATCCTGGCTTAACACAAGGTGCGCATTCTGCGCAGCCAACTCCACAAGTTTCTCTTTAGCGCCCTTCTTCGGAATCCGTATGTAAACCCTGCTCCCCTTGCGGCTGCTCAGCCACTTTTCCAGAATCGCAATATCCGCAATCTCCTCCTGGAGCATCAGTTCCTTCGGAATATAAGGCGTCCCCGCATAGAACTGCTTCACAAAATCTAACAAAACCTGCGCGCTATCATATCCCTGCACATGGGTCATATAGAAATGTTCCCTGCCAATCAACTTGCCATCCCTGACAAAAAATACCTGCACGACCGCGTCCGTCTCATCTTTCGCCAGCGCCAGAATATCCTTATCCTCTCCGTTGCTGTCTGTGATCTTCTGTTTCTGCGCTACGCTTTTGACGCTGTTATATAAATCTCTGTACCGTATGGCTTCCTCAAATTCCAGATTTTCCGACGCCTGTGTCATCTTTTCTTCCAATTCCTTCAGCAGCGGCTTATAATTGCCATTCAAAAAGTCCAGCGCCTGCTCCACATGTGCACGATATTCCTCTTTGCCAATATAACCCTGGCAGGGAGCCATGCACTGTTTGATATGATAATTCAGGCAAGGGCGCTCAAGTCCTATATCTCTGGGCAACTTCCTGTTACAGGTCTTCAACTGATATAATTTATTCATCAAATCTATCGTATCCTTGACCGCGGCGGCACTCGTATAAGGTCCGAAATACCTGGAATGATCCTTTTTCATCTCCCTGGAAAAAAGAATCCGCGGATATTCCTCTCCCATCGTCACTTTGATATAGGGATAAGTCTTATCATCCTTAAGCATCGTATTGTATTTCGGACTGTATTCTTTAATCAGATTGTTCTCCAGAACCAATGCTTCCAGCTCAGAATCCGTCACGATATATTCAAAGCGGGCAATCTGCTGAACCATCTTATCAATCTGAGGCCCTCTGCCCACTATCTTTCGAAAATAGGAGCGGACCCTGTTGTGGAGATTTACAGCCTTCCCCACATATATGATAGTATCGCCCGCATCATGCATAAGATAAACGCCGGGTGAATTTGGAAGCTTCTTCAATTCTTCTTCAAAATCAAACATAAGTATATTTCCTTTAACTCGTAAAACAGTGAGCGGCTGAATAGTTTCAGATATAACCTCAAATAAGGCAAAGTCAGTTGCTGCTATGACTTTGCCTCTTTCTTAATGCTTATGATCGTCCCTCGGCTCCGGTGCCTGTGAGAATACTCCCCGGTTCTCCGGACGCGGTTGACTTGGCGGCGTCCATGGCTGCTCTGTCCCGGATTGCTTCTGTTCGATGTTCCGTTCCGGGTCCTGCTCAGGCATAGACTGATCCCGCGGTATATTCTGATTTGGTGCTGACTGGTTCTGTTCCGGTGTCCAGTCCGGCACCTGCTGACCCTGTGATGCATTGCCCGGTACTGGCTGGTTCTGTCCTGGTGT
>CAYXKS010000110.1:2295-4414 GCA_964465725.1 uncultured Bacteroides sp.
GCTCTGGTCCGGCGACGGCTGATTTTGCACCACCGATTCCCTTTTTTCTGTGTCGCTTTCCCCTTCTTCCGGATCCGGAAGCCCCTTTTCCTTTCGGAAGATCTTCATGAATTCCTTACCGGTAATCGTCTCTTTCTCAATCAGATGCGCCGCCAGCTTATCCATGATCTCGCGGTTTTCCTTCAACAGCTTCTTCGCCTGTTTATAGCTGTCACGCAGCATCTTCATGACTTCCGTATCGATATCCGCTGCAGTCACGTCAGAACAAGTCAGAGATGCCCTTCCGTCCAGATACTGGCTTTCCACCGTAGCCAGACCCATAAGTCCGAATTTCTTACTCATACCAAACCGGGTAATCATATTGCGGGCTATACTGGTAGCCTGTTCGATATCGTTCGCTGCACCTGTCGTGACGGTATCAAAAACAATCTCCTCCGCTGCGCGGCCGCCCAGCAACCCTACCAGGCGATCCCTCAGTTCCGCCTCCGTATTCAAATATTTTTCTTCCTCGGGCACATGCATAACATAACCCAGCGCACCCATGGTTCTTGGTACGATAGTAATCTTCTGTACAGGCTCTGAATTTTTCTGCAATGCGCTGATCAGAGCGTGGCCCACCTCATGATAGGAGACAATCTTACGTTCCTCCTTGCTCATGATACGGTCTTTCTTCTCTTTTCCCACAAGCACCTGCTCCACCGCATCGAACAGGTCCTTCTGATTCACATACTCTCTTCCTGTCTTGACGGCATTGATCGCCGCCTCATTGATCATATTCGCCAAATCAGATCCAACCGCTCCCGAAGTCGCCAACGCGATCTCATTCAGATCCACGGTATCATCCATCCGCACATCCTTGGCATGCACCTTCAGGATTTCCACTCGTCCCTTCAAATCCGGCTTATCTACGATAATTCTTCTATCAAAACGTCCCGGACGAAGAAGAGCCTTATCCAAAATCTCCGGCCTGTTGGTAGCCGCAAGAATAATAATACCTTTCTTGCCGTCAAAACCATCCATTTCAGACAGCAGCTGATTCAGCGTCTGCTCTCTCTCCTCGTTCCCGCCACCGTATTTGGAATCCCTGCTCCGACCGATGGCATCTATCTCGTCAATGAACACGATACATGGAGCGTTTTTCTCTGCTTCCTTGAACAAATCACGCACGCGGGAAGCGCCCACACCCACATATAACTCTATAAAATCTGACCCGGACAGCGAAAAAAACGGTACATGCGCTTCACCCGCAACCGCCTTGGCAAGTAAAGTCTTGCCGGTACCGGGCGGTCCCACAAGAAGCGCACCCTTTGGCAGCCTCGCACCGATCTTGGAATATTTACCAGGATTGTGCAGAAAATCAACGACTTCAACAAGAGATTCCTTCGCCTCGTCCTCACCGGCCACATCCTTAAAGGTAATTCCTGTTTCCTTCTGTACATAGGCTTTGGCAGTGCTCTTGCCCACTCCCATGGGGCCGCCTTTGCCACCCATACGCCGGAACAACAAACTCATGAGTCCCCACATCAGCAGGACCGGCAGTACATAATAAAGCAGTACCGTCATGATAATGCTGGAACTGTCAGAAGTGGGCTTACTGATCTCTATATTTTTATCCAGAAGGCGCTTTGTCAAAGTGTCATCGTCTTCCATTTTACCTGTATAATAAGTCATGGTTCCCAGATTGTAACCGTATGCAAACGGAGATTTAGACTCTGCCTGCTTCGGATAAATAACAACCCTGTCGGATTCCACCGTGACGCTCTCGATCTGCTCTTTCTCGATCATATCGATAAAAGCATTATAGGAAATCTCCTGATTCGTGGCGCCGGTCATCATCTTCATAAATAGGCTGATGCACAAAAGTGTGACGATTGCTGCCACTGCAAGCATAATAAGACTCTGTTTCCGCGGATCTCCTCCGCTGCCGCCCGGACCGCCGGGACCACCTGGGCCGCCAGGTCCATTACTATTATTAGGGCCGCCGGGGCCTGGTCCGGGGCCTCCATCATATTGGTTTAAATTATCACTCATGAGGAATCCTCACTTTCTATTTCGATTATAAAAGCTGGACTTGTGCCACTCTATTGCTTTTGCTCCATCTCGCTCACGGGCTTCGCCC
>CAYXKS010000110.1:4514-9504 GCA_964465725.1 uncultured Bacteroides sp.
TTGCTCCATCTCGCTCACGGGCTTCGCCCTATGAAATTATAACAATGCAAAATGGCCTGCGAGCAGTCCTTTTGCATCATTATAATTTCGCACTGCTCATTGCCACCATGTACATTATAAAAAAGGTCAAATCATAAATCAATAAGGGAATTATGAATTTACGGACACAAGTATTAAAGAATTATAAAGTTTATTTCCAATTTTCGCAAGTTCTATTGTCAAAAAACAATCATTTATTCAATTTTTTATGTTTCCAGTAGATTTTTCCTTTCCTTTCATTGTATAATGGATTCATATTGTTTTTACACAGTGCAGGTTCAGTTCCGGCCTGTTATTCGCAGAAATAACAATTCACAGATTCACAGAAAGGTATGGACAAAAGAATGGCAGTAAAATATGTATTCGTAACAGGCGGTGTTGTATCCGGTCTCGGAAAAGGCATCACAGCTGCTTCACTGGGGAGATTGCTTAAAGCGCGTGGCTATAAAGTAACGATGCAGAAATTCGACCCATATATCAATATTGATCCAGGAACAATGAATCCTATCCAGCACGGCGAAGTATTTGTCACGGAAGACGGCACGGAGACGGATCTGGATCTCGGACATTATGAGCGTTTTATTGATGAAAATCTGGGCAAAAACTCCAATGTAACTACCGGCAAGGTCTACTGGTCCGTATTGCAAAAGGAGCGCCGCGGCGATTACGGCGGTGGCACAGTGCAGGTCATTCCGCATATCACGAATGAAATCAAGAGCCGCTTTTACCGCAATTTTACCGATGAAGATACCAGGATTGCCATCATCGAAGTGGGCGGAACAGTGGGCGATATCGAAAGCCAGCCTTTCCTGGAATCCATCCGTCAGTTTCAACATGAAGTCGGACGCGACAACGCTATACTGATTCATGTTACATTGATTCCTTATCTGAGCGCTTCCCAGGAGATGAAGACCAAGCCCACACAGGCCAGCGTCAAGGAGCTGCAGGGGATGGGAATCCAGCCGGACATCATCGTATGCCGCAGTGAGCATCCGTTAGATCAGGGATTAAAAGACAAAATCGCCTTATTCTGTAATGTGCCTAGTAATCGGGTGCTGCAGAATCTTGACGTAGAACATATATATGAGGCTCCGCTTGCGATGGAACAGGAGCATCTGGCTCAGGTAGCATGTGAATGCCTGAAACTGGAATGCCCGGAACCGGATCTGACAGACTGGACGGCTATGGTAAAATCTCTCAAGAGTCCTACCGATGAAGTGACCGTTGCCCTTGTAGGAAAATATACGCAGCTTCATGACGCCTATATCAGCGTCGTCGAAGCGCTGAAACACGGTGGAATCTCGAATCACTGTGTCGTAAATATCCGCTGGATAGATTCCGAGACAGTGACGACAGACAATGTCAATGAATTATTGGACGGTGTCAACGGTGTATTAGTGCCGGGCGGTTTCGGCGACAGAGGCATTGACGGTAAGATTTATGCAATTACCTACGCACGGACCAATAAAATCCCATATCTTGGCCTTTGCCTTGGTATGCAGCTGGCCATCGTGGAGTTTGCGAGAAATGTACTCTCTTTTAACGATGCGCACAGTATCGAACTGAATCCTTCCACAACGCACCCTGTTATCGCTCTGATGCCGGACCAGAACGGAGTGGAAGATATCGGAGGAACGCTTCGGCTTGGCTCCTATCCCTGTGTTCTGGACAAGAACTCCAAAGCATATGAATTGTACGGCGAAGAGACCATTCATGAAAGACACAGACATCGTTACGAGGTTAACAATGATTTTCGCGCCGTGCTTACAGAAAAAGGCATGAGGCTTTCCGGGCTCTCGCCCGACGGACGTATCGTAGAAATGTGTGAACTGCCGGATCATCCATTTTTTATAGCAACACAGGCGCATCCGGAATTGAAGTCCAGGCCGAACAGACCTCATCCGCTATTTAAAGGATTCGTGAAAGCTGCTCTTGAGAATAAGCATAACAGCAATTAATCTATCGGCCTCCGGCTGTTTCTGGCCGTGTGCTCTGTATCGTATATACTTCACGACGCCGAACTTACTTACGTAAACGGCAAAATACAGACCACGGCCTTACTTTAATTATCAGCATAGAAGCATATAATTAAGGAGCCCTGTATACCAATACAGTGGCTCCATTACTGTTTCTTTATTTATTGTTTATCTGGCTCTTTGTATAATTCCTCTTAAGGCAACTGGAACTTAGCGATCAATCCATCCAATACTGCTGCCTGTGCCGATAACTGCTGGCTCGTTGCTGAAGACTGCTGTGCAACCGCTGCATTTGTCTGAACGACATCCGAAATCTGGTTCACACCTTCTTCTGCCTCCTGCAATGTAGCCGACTGATGCGCGGAAACATCACTCAGCTCCTGGGAAGCGTCCGCCAGTTTTCCGATTCCTTCTACTACCGTCTCAATGGATGCCACCGCACGGTCGGCCACCTTATTACCGTTGTCAATTTCCTGCATAGCGCCCTCGATCAGTGTCCTGGTATCCACAGCGGACTTACTGCTCTGTTCTGCCAACTGCCTGATCTGATCTGCCACAACCGCAAAACCGCGTCCGGCCTCACCTGCTCTTGCCGCCTCAATAGATGCATTCAAGGAGAGCAGATTCGTCTGTGATGCAATATTCTCAATCTCGGAAATAATATTCCCGATCTTCTGTGAGGTCTCATTGATACGGCCCATGGCCTCCAGCATTTCTTTCATATCGTTGCTGCTCTTATCAGCCAGGCTGGCATATCTCTGAGATTGCTGATAAGCCTCTTCTGCGGATGCCGCCGCTGACTTGGCCGCGTCGGAGATTGTAGTAATCGTCGCATGAAGCTCCTCCACCGCGCCCGCCTGCTCGGTAGCGCCTTCAGCAAGGCTCTGGGCGCTCTCTGCAAGATTACCGGAACCTGCCGAAACCTGTGCCGAAGATTCCCCAATATAGCGGATTGAGCTGATCATATTGTCCCTCATCTGCCGCATAGAATCAAGTGTGTGGCTGAACTCTCCTGTATATTTAGATGTATCCTTCGATGAAATATTATAATTGCACTCCGCCATTTCACCCAAAAGATAATTTATGTCTAAAAGGACGAAATTCATTCTCTCTGCCATCTCACTGGCAGACTGCATGATTTCTGCAATCTCATCATCTCTCTGCAGTTTCGGGAATGGACTGGTAAGATCACCTTTGGAAAAAGCGGTCAGTCGCTCCTTCAACTGGCCTAATGGTTCCGTGATGTCCTTCGCCATGGCCTTCCCAAGCCGCGTAGATATCATGAAAGCCGTAATAATGGCAGCTACCTGTATAATCGCCAATATCACGGTTATAATCTCCATAGCCCCGGTCGAATCAGAATTCTGTACTGCCACCAAAATCAAAAAAATCAACATTAATACCGACGCTGCTATCGGAATCATCACCGCCGTCATAAAGGCACGCGCCATACGCTCCTGAATCCGATACTTATTCAGTTTCTCAAACATACCAGTCCCCTCCTTGTGCTCAAATACTGTACCTTAATACTTAAGACAGCTCAGCAATTCCCTGCTTTCATCCGAACTATCTTTATGCAATTCTATTGTATCACGCAAGTTCCGCAAAGTTTAACATAAAATTACTTATTATTGTATTTTTTTAGATACAATTTATAATTACTGATTACAAATTGGAATTAATTTCATCTCTGCCGGTCCAGCAGTTCCTTTAAAGCTTCATCTCCAACACTCACCCAGGCATCTTCCTCCTCAGCGTTCAATCCGAGATACTCCCGCAGCGTCACCGGCTCGTCACTGAATCCCCAATCCTGGCTGTAATCATCAATCTCCTCAAACTCCACTTCACCTGCCAGATATTTCTCTTTAAATTTCTTTTCCATAATATATAGTTTATCCTTTCTGCCGGCCCGGCATGTCACTACAGACTTCCTGTCCCATCCCTCTGGAACGGATACCCGACCATATAGCCGCGGTCTAATCTACTGCAGACCTTCCTCCCTGGCCTTGTCTGACACCATCTCATAAGTAGGCGTAGGTACACCGTATCGCCTTCCCATCCGAACCACCTCATAAATCAGCCCATCTATCTCCGAATTCTTCCCCGCAAAAATATCCCTCTGCATGGAAGTGCTCGCCTCAGGATTCAACGTATCAAGGATTCTCAGGTTTGTAGACACGATATCTACCAGAAAAGGAATCTCCATCGCCACTGCGAGCGCATCTATCTCTTTCATCAGATTCACGAACATGTCCCTCGGCTCTCCTGTCTTCTGCACTTCACCCGCCGAGACATGATAGTAGAGGCCACAGGCCGCCATAGGAGACACATAGGCGAATTTCTGAAGCGCATCCCTCCTGATATTATCAGACAATACCCCGTCTATTCCGCTGTCCTTTAAATCCTGTGCCACCGTAAACAATTCAGGTCTAAGCTCTTCCGGGTTTCTCACTCCATACACAATCCGGAAAATATCTCCCCGAAGCAGTATCGTCCCCGGCTCCTTTATCTCTCCCGCTATATAAATACACCCGTCTGTCACCAGCAGATCCGGCAGCTTCTCCTGCATCCTGCTGCCGGTCCCGTAAATATTCAGAATCGGGATCACAATCGTGCCCGCTCCTGCAACACGTCTGATAAAAGGAATCGTATCGTCAAGTGAATATCCTTTCACACAGACAAAAATAATATCCGGCCTTTCCTCATAATGCTCCATATCCGTTGCTCTGATCGGCTGCACCGTATAATTTCCCTTAGCCGTAGTCTCCATATGCAGCCCATGCTCCTGCATTTGCCTCAGATGCTCCCCTCGCGCAATCAGAGTCACATCCTTGCCCGCTTCCGTCATATACGCACCGATGCTTCCGCCCGTCCCGCCTGCACCAATTATCAAATATTTCAAGACTCTCTCCTCCTGTCTGTCACACTTTTGTATTTTATCCTAACATACGTCCCAATGTATTTCAAGAAATGCA
>CAYXKS010000111.1:0-9491 GCA_964465725.1 uncultured Bacteroides sp.
GCAGTCGCCAAATGCCCATGTAAACATGGTCACTTGGCTCGTTGCTCGCGGGAATAAATACAGACGGTGTCTGGAGATTTCCGAATCTTCTTCCATATTTAGATGAACGCTTATGTCCGGATAGTTGCCTGCAGCATGCACAGAATCGTTTGGGTAAATGGAGAATTGTCATCATGGAAAAGTTTCAAAAGAGTCATCACAAAGCAGCACAGCGTTACGCGTCTATCATGCAGAAATGTGACCCGTTCATTCAATTTATCAGAAAATACAGGCATGCCCTTCCACTGATTATTTTCGGTATCATATATATGGCGTGGTTTGGCCACTTGGAGCAGACCGTTACAATCACAAGCCACTACCGTATAATTCATGTAGCCTTTGACGATTATATTCCGTTCTGCGAAGTGTTCGTCATCCCATACATGCTTTGGTTCGCCTACGTTGCTGTGGTGGTAATGTATTTTTTCTTTCGCGATAAGGACGACTATTTTAAAACCTGTGCTTTTCTGTTCACCGGAATGACCATATTTCTTCTGGTATCAACGCTCTGGCCCAACGGCCATCATTTGAGGCCTTATACAATGCCCAGAGATAATGTTTTTACATTTTTGGTATCCATGCTTTACAAGGCAGATACACCTACCAATTTGTGGCCCAGCATCCATGTGTACAATTCACTCGGATGCCACATAGCAGTCATGAAGAGCCAGCGTCTGAGAAACCATAAAGCAATCCGGATCGGTTCTTTATTCCTTTGCGTTTCGATTATTATGTCGACAGTATTTATCAAACAGCATTCTTTATTTGATGTGACTACCGCCTTCATCATGGCCGGGATTATGTATGGAATTGTATACCGTTCTGATGTGTTGTTCAATTTCTATCGCAGTACACAGAACCGTAGAAAACGCAAACCCAAAGTCGGTTGATTTGATTTGCAGAATATCTCAGGATCAAAGACAAAAATTGAGCAGCAGGTTTAACAATCGCCTGCTGCTCATTGAATATTCTGGACAATGATAAACGCACTTTGATAGCAATCAATTAAATTTATAAAACCTTCGGCAAATCTTGTATCCTTCCACCGAAATTTTCCGGCCGCCCTTTCCTGGCAGATTCATCGAATTACCGAGCACACCGTAACGCAGGCGAATATACATCTTAATATCTTTCTGCTTAATGTACTGCCACAATTCATTTTTCTTCTCCAGCGCTTCCTTCGTTCCTGAACGAATCAACAATATAGAAGAGATAACTGTTATAATTTCCAGATAATTGAACATATAATTCTTCAGTTTGCGTTTGGAAAGCACCCTGGCTTTATTCTCAGACAAATAATCGATCATAATCTTATTAACTTTGATCTGCTGATCAACCCTGGATATCATAACCTGTTCGTTGACCGACTGCCCTTCCCTTCCGATATAATAACGGTAAAAATTCACATCCAGATAATACATATTCTTCACGAAGGGCAGGGGTTCAAACACAAAAATATTGTCCACATAAAATGTGTGCTCCGGCAGCTTTAATCCGCACTCTTTCAACAATCTGGTCCGGAAGATAACAGAATGCATTAAAATATACTGTCCCTTGTGAAAATGTTTCACTTCATTCCACGTAAAAATCCGGTCCTGAGGAAGAGCGTGCCGGTATTTCATGACCTTGTGCTTCTTCTCGCCTTCCTTCTCATAGACAAAATTGCTGATCAGCATGTCCAGGCCAGAATCCCCTGTCGTGATATCCCTAAGAACTTCCAATATTTTAAAATAGGCGCTTTCCTTCACCCAGTCATCACTGTCAACCACTTTAAAGTAAAGCCCTGTCGCATGTTCCAGCCCTGCATTGACTGCCGAGCCATGACCACCGTTCTCCTTGTGGATTGCCTTAACGATAGAAGGATATCTGGCCGCATATCCGTCTGCAATGGCCCCTGTCCCATCCGTAGATCCATCATCGACAATCAAGATCTCCACATCTTCCCCGCCTACAAGCAGCGATTCAATGCATTTACGCATGTAAGCTTCTGAATTGTAACTCGGTATTGCCACTGATAATAGTTTCATGTTTGATCCCCTTATTATATAGTAATCCAGATATTACTATGAAAGTCAGAGACTTTCATAGCATGGATGGCCATGCGGCCTGCCAAAGCGGCAGGTTGAGCATGATGGGAGTTTACTATATAAACCTTTTAATTTTCTTGTCCATTTCTTAGTATTTTCTTAAACCACGTTTCATATCCATATAATCTGCATAAGCTGCAAATGCTGACGGAATCGGATATCTGTCCTTCGTCTCTGCAGGATCTATAAATATATACTCTCCATCAGCACCCTGCTCTCTAAGGCCGTCTGCAGTCAACTCATCCACACGCACCTGGTATCCGATCATATGCCATTCTTTATGCGTAAAAATATGCCTGGAAGCTTCCAGCTTCTGAATTCTGATCGGTGATATTCCCAGCTGCTTCAGGTATGCGATGACCTCCTCTTCTCTCCTGTGTCCGTCCATTGCAGGGAATTCATACATTCCCGCAAGCAGACCCTTATTCCCTCTCTTGTGAAGCGCGACATAATGCTCGTCCAGAATGACTAAAATTGTCTTTTCTTCTATTTTGCGAGGTTTCTTTGGCGCTTTCCTGGGATACTCCGAAATTCTGTTCTGTATTCTCGCCTGACACAATTCATGCCATGGACATTCTTCGCATCTGGGGCTTCCGTTAGGGATACAGACCATCGCCCCCAGCTCCATCAATGCTTGATTGAAATCTCCCGGCCTGTCGGATGGAATAATGACAGACAACTCTTCTTCTACGGATCTCCTCACTGAAGTATCCAGAATATCCCTGTCGTCCAGCCGCAATCTGGACAAAACCCGGAGTACATTGCCATCAACTGCCGGAACTGCCTTATGAAATGCGATAGATGCAATAGCCCCTGCCGTGTAGCTGCCAATTCCTGCCAGTTTTATCAGCTGCTCATATTCTCCCGGCATTTCACCGCCATATTCCGACATGATCTGCTGCGCTGACTTCTTCAAATTCCTTGCACGATTGTAGTAGCCCAGCCCCTCCCATAGTTTCAGAAGCTGCTCCTCATCTACCACTGCAAGACTCTTTATATCCGGAAGATGCTGTAGAAACCGGTCGTAATAAGGCTTCACAGCTTCCACCCTCGTCTGCTGCAGCATGATTTCTGACAGCCATACATGATATGGGGTAGGTTCTTCACGCCACGGCAGAATACGTCTTCCCGCATCGTACCATGCAAGCAGCGGCTCCGCTATCAGATCCAGCGCATCCAGAACAACAGGGATCTCCTTATGAATCGTCAGGCTGTCCTTTTCCACCAGACAGTCGTAAGCGAGCAGATGCACGCCGGCGCCTCTCGCCTTCTTCAGCGCTTCCCCAAAAGCCGGCTGCGTTTCCCAGTTTGGTTCTACGTGGCTGATATTTTCCATCTGCACAATAAAAATCAGATAGGCATCATACCCCCGCGCACATGCTTCCACCAGTTCTTCCACATGCTTCACGGCACGCTCAGACGGAGCATCAGGAAATCGGGCTATATTATCATCCTCCAGCGTAACGCCTTTCACTTCTATAAATGCCCTGTCGCCCAAACCGCTCTCTACATAGAAATCAAATCTCGAGTTCCCGTAAGTCGTCTCCGGACGAACCTGCGTGACATCACGATATAAGCCGCCTGATGTAAGCCATTCGCCCACTACTTTATTGGGCGCACTGGAGTCCATATTGACCAGTTTGCCTTCTTTATCCACGGCCACTAGGTCATAGGCTGTAGCCCGGTCCGGATTGTCACTTTTCTCCAGATAAACCCTGGCATGATCCTGCAAAAGCTCCTTACAGCGCCCGGTGTTCTTGACATGCACCTTTGTCCTTTCACCTGCGATATCCACATAAGCGATAAACCGGTTCGGTCTCTCTATAAAATTAGCTGTAACTATCTGATTATATTTCATAATTGATATCTACCCATAAAAGTGAAACCGAAGGCCGAACTGCCACAACTATTCCCTATCAACTGCTGTCCCCCTCCTCATCATCCAGACTTTCATCGCAGGGAGCCTTCTTTCTGTATGGTACCCTGGCAGCAGGCACTACCTCGGATGCCTGAACAGTATGTACCGACTGATCATCAAAGAAAATATGCGCGCCAAATGCCCGCAGCACCTCTTTCTTGCGGACTCCGCCCAGGAAGAACACTTCATCAATTCGAACATTCCATGCCCTGAGAGTACGGATCACTCTCTCGTGTGTCGGAGCGCACCTGGATGTCACGAGTGCAGTCCTGATCGGCGCCTCCTCGCCCGTACAATCTTTCTGCAGTTCAGACAACATCGTGAGAAACTTGGCAAAAGGACCGGCTTCAAGTGGATTATTGGCATTGCGCCTCTCATTTTCTTCAAAAGCTTCCAGCCCCTGTTCCTTAAAGATCTGCTCCGACTCATCCGAAAACAGTACCGCATCTCCGTCAAAGGCGATCCTGATCTGCCTGATCTGATGATTACAGTCATAGGTCCGAAGTCCGTCCATGCAAATAATCCCCGCTGCAATATTAGAGTCTATAGCGCTCTGCACATCATCCTCATACGCTGACAGAAACAAATCCGTCTTGAACGCCGAGAGATACGGAGCCAGCGATGCACCGCTGGCCAGCACAGCCCTCGTGATCTTCAATCCGTAATGCTCGATCGCATTGAAGACTCGCAGGGAAGAATCCGGGCTGTTCCTCGACATTATAATAACCTCCACACAATCTTCCCTGCCGGGCAGATTATTCAGATTAAGAAGGGCCTTTATCAACGGGAATCCCGGACCTGGCTGCAATATCTCGCTCTCATGCTCAATCTGATATTTACAGTACGCTTCCACACCATCGGATTCGAATATTGTATTTTCATAAGTAAGATCAAACAAAGCCCTGGATGAAACACCCACTACCAGCTTATTATCCAAATCATACGCCATAAGTTACCTCCTGGTCAGAATCAACCTTTCGCTACCATTTGTTGTCATGATTCTCCGGCGGTTTCTTCGACGTAGTCAGTAATTATAATAAACGAAATTTCCAATGCCGTTAGCTATAGAAGGTGTATTCCAGAAACAATTATCGAAGTCGGTTACACTCATACTTCTCAAATGTCAACAGACAATTCTTAAGCTCCTCATATCTCTCTTCCACATCGCCTTCTTTGATCTCCAGATCGACGGCTATCGCCATCGTATTGATCATCTCATCGGTAATTCTATGGCGAAGCGCAGCCAGAATATTGAGACGCTCTTCATAGGTATCTGCCTCCAAAAACTCCATCACCAGAGGATCAATATTCAGTTGTTCATCTATTTCTGCAGTCAAAGCCTCTGCTGCCATACTCTTCGCTATAACCTCAATATCAGACTGCGTATGCTTTTCCTTATTCGTCTCAGCCTCTGCCTGCCCTGCTCTTCCTGACGCTTTCCGGAGCAGCGACCTTGTAAGGCCCTGTGTTGGCTCGTCTTCCGTCTTCGCCGTCTGTGGCACAGGCGCCGGCTCTATTTCCTGTATCAGTTCAAAACGGTATTTCTGCCGGACATCAGGATACTTTATCGTATCAACCTCTTCCATAAACATGGAAAGTGGTCTGACATAAATCTCAAAAGTACCGTACATCGCCTGATAGACTACCATCATCTCACCTGTCTCACTGTGCTTAGCAAGGCAGCGGATCTGATAAATATTACCTTTAAAATGTCTGTACATTTCCTGTGGTTTGGGATTTGGTCTCATGTTATACTCCAATCTCTGCAAAGGTTACATTCCTCACTTCTACCTAGTATAATCCCAAAACGGAAAAAAGTCATTCTTTTCTACTGATGAAATTTGTGATTAAATTTCTCGCCATCTGATACTGTGTAGTACCATCACATCAGGCCCAATGCTTACGGACACATGGAAGAGAATAATAATACAATCAGAACATAAGTTCTTGTATATAAAAACATATTAGAACATATGTTTGTCTTTGTCAATAACTTACCTTATTCTTTACGCACTTATACTCAGCAGTGATTGTTGTTATGAAACTGAACCAGTGTATTAAAACAGACCAATACGCAGTGTCCGGCTTATCCTGTGACGTTGCGGACAGGCTTCAGCAATTACAAACGACATAACTTACAAATCATACAGAAATGTACATGCATCATCCCCAAACTCTCCCTGTGACAATCTGCTCTTCAAAGTCTCTTTATCCACTCCAGCCATTCCTTCCAGTTTCCTGTGATGAACCCGCACCGTATACTCTCTGGTGCCATCTTTGTTCGTCACTCTGGTCATCATCACTCCACAATTATCAAGTCCCTGCGCATTCAGGAATTCTCTCGCGCTGCGCACATATTCCTGTTCCAGGTCCAGATAATGACGATTCTCCCTCGCACGCTCCTCATCTCCCATACTCAACATTGTACCTTTCGTACAAAAAAGAATTATCAGTGCCAGAAGAATTGTAATGACTCCAAATTTCTTCCCTGACATAACCGCCTTCCCTCCTGTCTTCCTCCTGTGTATTCAATACTTATTCTCCGAAAAACTCTCTGAAATCTGTTAAGATCCTTGAATAAAACTAAAATACCATATTGTGTGTCCGATTAAGCGGACTTAAAAAAAATAAGACGGAGAAAACACCTTTCAGTATTCTCTCCGTCCTATTTGTAACCCCTCTTTATGCGAAAAAGCTTGCTGTTAATTTAATTTCAGTTCTACCTTCACAGGCGCTCTTCCCGTTAATTCCACGCTGCGTTCATCCGGCTGGGAAGTACCGGCATACAGATCATAATGTGTCCCATCCTGGATGCGCTCCCCCTCAGGAGTAACGACCGTAAATGCCTTAGGCCCGATCTGCAATGTCACTTCCGCGGTTTCACCCGCTTTCAAATGTATTCTCCTGAAAGCGCACAGTTCAGGATTCTTTACGGCATACTCAGAATCTTTGTTCTTAATATAGATCTGTACAACATCGTCCGTATCGCATTTTCCCTGATTCTGTACAGTAATCTTTACGGACGCCTTGCAGCCGTTCTCTGCCTCTCCTTCACCATGTTCTTCTTTTTCTATCCCACCGATTGCAGCTTCTGTTATCACAACGTCACCGTATGTCAGACCGAAGCCAAACGGATACAGAGCCTTCTCTTCCATATAACGGTAAGTTCTCCCGGCCATGCGGTAGTCCGTAAATTCCGGAAGTCTGTCGCTGTCCTCATAGAAAGTGATGGGAAGCTTCCCGGAAGGTGAAACCGCACCGAACAGAATCCTGGCAGCGCTTCTTCCGCCTCTTGCGCCCGGATACCATAACTGCAGAATCGCATTGAAGTGCTCCGCAGGATAACGCAGATCCATAGCACTTCCGGCCATCAGACACAGAACCACCGGTTTTCCTGTGGAGGCAACCGCTTCCATCAGATCTCTCTGGGATTTCGGAAGAAGCAGATCCAGTTTGTCTCCGGACGCATAGCTGTTTCCCGTATCCCCTTCTTCTCCCTCCAGGGTCTCATCGAGTCCCAGGCACAGTATCACCACGTCGCTGTGCTCTGCAACGATCTGTGCCTCCGCAAGCCTGTCACCTGCAACCGCAAGATTTTCTGTTTTCTCTTCAAACAGGCCACTGCCCTCCGAAAACATAATCCTTGCTCTGTCACCCACGTACTCCCGTATTCCTTCCGCAACCGTGATATACTCCGAAGAAGTGCCGTGATAATTGCCGACCAGAGCCTTGCGGCTGTCCGCATTGGGTCCTATCACCCCGATCGTTTTTATTCTATTCAGGTCAAGAGGCAGAATGCCGTCGTTCTTGAGCATAACAATGCTCTCCCTGGCAGCCCTGTCCGCCAAAGCCAGATGCTCGTCACATTCCACCACATCATAGCCAAGTCCATCATATTCGCTTGTATCAAACAGGCCCAGCAGGAAACGTGTCGTAAACAAACGCACCGCTGCCTCAGTGATGCCTTCCTCCGTTACCAATCCCTGCTCCAACGCTTCCAGCAGATGCAGGTAAGTAACGCCGCAGTTCAAATCACACCCGGCATTCAGTGCCATAGCCGCAGACTCCGCCGGCGTGGCAGTCACCATATGGTTCTCATGGAAATCCTTGATCGCCCAGCAGTCGGACACGAAATGTCCTTCAAAATTCCATTTCCCACGCAGAATATCCCGGATCAACGTCTTGCTCCCGCAGCAGGGTTCTCCGTTTACTCTGTTGTAAGCGCCCATTACCGCTTCCACATGTGCCTCTTTCACAAGAGCTTCGAAAGCGGGCAGATAAGTCTCTTCCATATCTTTCGGGTCCGCTTTGGCATTGAACTCATGGCGCAGAGCTTCCGGGCCGGAATGCACCGCGAAATGTTTCGCACAGGCTGCCGCCTTCATGACCTCACCGTCTCCCTGCAATCCATTGACATAGGCTACGCCGAGTCTGGATGTCAGATAAGGATCTTCTCCATAAGTCTCATGTCCTCTTCCCCATCTGGGATCACGGAAAATATTGATATTCGGTGACCAGAAAGTAAGCCCTTTGTAAATATCCCGGTCATTGTGTGCGGAATACTCATTGTACTTGGCTCTTCCCTCCGTAGCCACGCAGCCTCCGACCGCCTTGGTCAGTTCCTCATCAAAAGCTGCCGCTATGCCGATCGCCTGCGGAAACACCGTTGCAATACCTGCTCTGGCCACTCCGTGCAGCCCCTCTCCCCACCAGTTATAGGCTGGAACACCCAGTCGCTCAATTGCCGGCGCCTCGTACCGGAGCTGTCCGGCACGTTCTTCTATCGTCATCTGTGCAACTAATTCCTCGGCTCTCTTTCTTGCTTCCTCTCTCTTCATACAATCCCCTTCCCATGCTCCTCTGACTTCTACAAACCTGCCTGAGCTGTTATTTTTTTATATTATGGCTAATGCCATACTCCTTATAGATTTACAATAACATATCCGCCAAAATTTAGCAAATTTGTAACAGTTCAGCCTTCGGCTTCACTGTTACACAAATTCTACTTCAAGTCAGGGTATTTAGTCCTCGTGACAGCCGCCGGAAGCCTGCAAGCCATCACTGACCCGCCACTTGCAAGAATAAATATACATTTTTTGTTGTGAAACAAATTAAGTGGTGATATACTAACCTCAGCTACAGCACCGGAAACTTTCTTCCTGTCGAAAAACATTGTTGCCGGAGCCATAACAATTTGTGCATCTTTATGCATAAATCCACAAAACTATAGAAAAACGGAGCACAAAAGAATGAAAAAGAAAAAACTGTTACGAGGGGCAGGGCTTTTGGTACTCTGCCTGACACTTCTACCGCTCACGGTATTTGCCGCGGAAGCGGAGGCAGAGTACACACCTGCCATGTATGCCACTTTCTGGGCGCTTGTTCCGCCTATTGTCGCCATCGTACTGTCATTAATTACGAAGGAAGTTTACAGTTCGCTTTTTATA
>CAYXKS010000112.1:0-9488 GCA_964465725.1 uncultured Bacteroides sp.
CAGAGCCGCTTTTTGATGAGCTTAAGTATATTAATTTTGCAGTTGATGATCTGATATACTCCAGGCGGATATATCAGGAATCTGTCCTGGAATTACGACGGGAAAAATTTCTTTTCTACATACTGAATAATCAGGTGGAACCTGGTAAAGCGTTGTATAAAGAGTGTCTCGAGGAGGGTATTCGGGTTGACAGAAAATATTTTGCCTGTATCCTGATGGAGGATGCAGATAAGAGCAGTGATCTGTTCAGAGTGCTTATGGCGAAAGACAGTGAAAAATCTGACAGATATTTTCTTTATATAACGGAAAATAAATATCTGTTTCTTCTGGCATCTGATCTTCCTGAGACAGAATTCGAAAGATATCTGTCGCGTCTTACAGAGGGCTACCTGGGACTGGTAAAAAGGAGCAGGGTGATCAAGGGGGTACAGAATGTCCGTAAAGCCTATGCTTTTGTATGCTGGCCTGACCAAAGGAAAGAAGCAACGGAAATGGAGTGCGAGCTTCCTGTGATAGAGTTTCAGCTTCTGCAGGAGGCAGTGGAAACAGATAATACAGACAAGATCGGCTTTGCGCTGCGTATGATTAAGAATGATATAAAGGGATATGCGCAGGACACCAGAAGGACAGTGCTGAAAAAGGTATATGCACTGCTTACCCAGAGGACGGATAAGGAGCTGGATTCAGATGTGGCCCTTGTGTCAGCTGATGAGGAGGAATGTTGCCGGATTCTGGATGACTGGATTGAGCAGTATGCAGACAGCGGCAGGGAAATTGTACCGAAGAAGAAAGCTCTGCCCCGTAACCTGCATACTATTATGCATTATATTGAAGAGAATTATACCAACCCTGGATTTTCAATTAAATGTATGGCGGCAGTATTCGGAACTTCTCCTTCCAATTTAAGCCATCAGTTTAAAAAGCTTACCGGAAAGACGTTGTCAAAGTTTATTGATGAACTGCGTATGGCGAAAGCAGAGGAGATGCTTGCCAATGGAGAAAAGATCAATGTAATTGCGCAGAAACTGGGATACAGTACAACTCCGGTGTTTACGGAAACCTATAAGCGTATTAAGGGTACCACACCCAGCGCCTGCCGCAGTCAATATCAAAAGACAGAAAGTACAAAATGACCAGATCAAAAAAAGGACTCTTTTCCTTTCACAGGGAAAAGGTCTTTTTTTTGTGTTTCGCGGTATACATCGGATTTGTGAAATTCTTATTATAAGATCAGAAATCCTAAAATTCTTTCAGAAATCCGATGTAATTTTCAAAATTTCTTTGTTGTGTAAAAAATCCACAAATATTATAATCGTGTCATGCAGCGACGTGTACATGTTGCCTAATTATTATACCGGTAGAAGCATTATCTTATTAAAAGTGACAAATTATATTAACAAAGAAGGGAGAACAGTATGAAAAAAAGAAAGAGAATTTTAGCATTGACTTTATCCTGTACCATGATCGCCATGTCGTTTATGGGATGTGGAAGTAAGGAGGGAGATGTGCCGGAGGCTTCCGGAGGAGAAAATGTGGAAGGAGAAACAGCGGAGGGAGGAGCTGCCGTTGATGCGACAGATGTATCAGATACCAGTACCAGTGGTGAAAAAGTAAAACTGACGGCTCTTTTTGTGAAACATAGCCTTACCAAAGATTTAAATGAAATGCAATGGCTTACAGATCTGGAGGAGAAATGTAATGTAGAGGTAGAGTGGCAGCAGATTTCGGCAGACTGGGATCAGAAAAAAAGCGCTATGTTTGCAAGCGGTGAGATTCCGGATTTGCTGTTTGGCGCCACAGCCGATTCTGACTATGTACAATATAATGGATTGTTTGAAGATATGAAGCCTCTGATTGAACAATATGCGCCTAATATTAAAGATATGTTCAATGAGGTTCCGGCTACCGAAGTGATGGCTACCACGATGGAAGGGCAAGTCTTTGGGATTCCCTCCTATAAGAGTGTGTGGCCGCAGACGGTGGGTACTACTTTTATTAACAAGGAATGGCTGGATGCAGTTAATATGGATATCCCTGAGACATGGGACGAGCTTGAGGCAGTGCTGAAGGCATTTAAGGAGCAGGACGCTAATGGAAACGGGGATTCCGGAGATGAGATACCAATGGATTTCAATGGCGGCTTCGAGGGAGGCTTCAGTGCAATGCATCTTATCAGCGGAACAGGAATACAGCTTTCGGCCGATCAGGATGGCTACTTTGTGGAGGACGGAAAAGTACAGAATTACTATGTTGATGAGCGGTTTAAGAGAGTCATGGTATTTATACAGAGACTCTGGAGCCAGGGGCTTATTAATGAGGAGGCAGTGACACAGGATTATTCCAAGTATCAGTCTCTTGCACGGGGAGAGGGATCTACAGCTAAGGTAGGATTTACCTGGGGCTGGGAAAGTGGAGACCGTTTTGGAAATGAGCTGCAGAGCCAGTATGTTTCTGTTCCGCCCATAAAGGAGAGCGCAGATATGGCAGATGTCCATTATGCTTATGATTTTTATGGGCAGAATTATGTTTCTAATCGGGTTGCAATGAGTGCAAATTGTCAGAATAAGGAAGCTGCTATGCGGTTTATAGACGGCTTTTATGACAAAGAAGTCAGTATGCAGGTTCTTTTTGGCGGTATGAATGATGTAGACAATTGTATCAAGGATAACGGCGACGGAACTTATGAGGTTCTTCCTCCTTCAGATCCTGATCTGGCTCCGGGTACCTGGAAATGGACAAACTCCTTTGCTGATAATGGAGCATTCTATATTCGCGATGGTCTCGAATTGGCGTTGGGAACTGATATGCAGAGGGTTAAGGAAGAAAAATCAGTGTACGACAGCTGTCTGTCTGCTGTAGATCCTGAAAAAGATATATTTCCGCAGCTTTTCATGAAGTATTCCCAGGAGGATACCAATGCACTTGCAATGAATCAGGCCAATATTGATAACATTGTAGATCAGACCTGGGCGGCATGGATGACAGATTCATCCCGGGATATCGACGCAGAGTGGGATTCCTACGTAGAATCTGTAAAAAATGCCGGCCTTACGCAGAATTTGGAGATCCGTCAGAACGCTTATGATAGATATCTGAGCGAAGTAAACTAACTGGCACAAAGCGGAAAAGTGGGATACTGGAAAAGTATCCCGCTTTTCATAGAAAGGAGATTTTATGAAGAAAAAAGGACGTATTTCCCTGAGAAGAGCAATTCGCAGAGACTGGCAGCTGTGGATTATGATTCTTCCTGCCATGTTATATATAGCTGTTTTTTGTTATGGGCCGATGTATGGCCTGCAGCTTGCATTCCGGGACTATGATTTCAGCAAAGGAATCACAGGAGGAAACTGGGCGGGACTTAAATACTTTATGCAGTATTTTAACAGCCCTATGTTTGGACCGACCATAAAGAACACGTTTGTCATTGCATTTTTTTCATTGATCTGTGGGTTCCCCATACCAATTATTCTGGCAATTGCTATTAATTCAATTAAGAGACCTGGATGGAAAAGAAGTGTTCAGACAGCGGTATATCTTCCCTATTTTATTTCTACCGTGGTAATGGTGGCTATTTTACAGATTCTTCTCTCCCCCAGTACAGGGCTTTTAAGCCATGCCCTGAGAGCCATTGGGCTTATAGGGGAAAAGGCAAATTTACTGGGTGATCCGTCTGCTTTTGTTCCGGTATATGTTATCTCTGGTATCTGGCAGAGCGCCGGCTGGAACAGTATCATATTCATTGCGGCTCTGGCATCTGTAGACGGGCAGCTGTATGATGCATCCAAAGTTGACGGAGCAAACCGCTGGCAGCAGGTTTGGCATGTGGAGCTTCCCGCCATTCTTCCGACAATCATTATTCTGCTGATCATGAATATGGGAGGAATTCTGAGCGTAGGTTTTGAAAAGACATTTCTGATGCAGAACCCATTGAATAAGTCAGTATCGGAGGTTATCTCGACCTATGTCTATAATGTGGGCCTTAAATCCAGTCAATTCAGCTTTGGATCTGCGGTAGGCCTGTTCAACACTATGGTAAATTTCATATTCCTTGTAATAGCTAACCAGGTATCGAAGCGGGCCGCTGATATTAGTCTGATGTAAGGGGGAAGTAATATGTCAAAGAAAAAATTATCTGCAAGTAACTGGTCTGACCTGTCGTTTCGCATTGTGGTTACCATTATCACAGTGTTTGCCTTTATTTTTGTCTTATATCCGATCTATTTTGTTGTGATTGCATCCTTCAGCAATTCAACCCTTGTTAATCAGGGACAGGTGATTTTGTATCCGAAGGGTGTCAGTTTGTACGGATACAGCCAGATATTCAAAAAGCCTGAAATCTGGATCGGATATAAGAATACGATAATTTATTCCTTTTTTGGCACGGTTTTCAATCTGGCAGTTACTCTTCCTGCCGCATACGTGCTTTCCAGAAAAGATTTTGGAGCGAAGAGCATTGTCATGAAGCTTTTTGTGATCACTATGTACTTTAATGGAGGAATGATACCTACCTATATGCTGATAAAAGATGTTGGGCTGTTGGATTCTCCATTGGTAATGATTGTTTTTGGGGCAGTGAATGTCTATAATCTGATTATTACCCGAACCTTTTTTGAAACATCCATTCCGGATGAACTCTATGAGGCGGCAGCGCTCGATGGATGTTCTCATTTTTACTATTTCGGTGCGGTCGTGCTGCCTCTATCCAAAGCAGTTATCGCGGTGATCATGCTGTACTATCTGGTAGGGCACTGGAATGACTTTTTCAGCGCATTACTCTATCTCAACAGCGACAGGTATCAGCCGCTGCAGATTGTACTGCGGAATATTCTGCTTCTAAACCAGGCGATGGCAGGTACAACAGGTGCCAGTGCCGGGGCCGGTGCTGGCGCCTATGCCCAGCAGTTTGCTGACCAGATTAAATTTGGAGTTATCATTGTTTCAACGGTTCCGGTGTTATGTGTATATCCCTTTATACAGAAGTATTTTGAGAAGGGAGTCATGATCGGGGCAGTAAAAGGATAATTGGAGGTGTTACATGATAAATGCAGAAAAAAACAGGCTGATTTGGAAAAACAGCGGCGAGACAGTGGTGATTGAGCCATGGGGAGAAAATGCCCTCCGTGTCAGAAGCGTTATGATGGGGGATATTCTGGAAACGGATTATGCGCTCCTGCCCCAGAAGGATATTGAATGTGTAATAGAGAGCAAAAAGGATTGGGCAAGAATCACAAACGGAAAGATTACGGCGGAAATTGTTCTGGATGCCAGCGGATGGCGTAAGGATCATGGCCGGATCACGTTCTTCAGAAAGGATGGGACAGTGCTGTTTGGAGATATTGATCATGAGGACTCTCCCAGCCCGCATCCAAGACGGTTCCGTCCAAAGGGCGGTGATCAAAGCCTGACCTGCAGTTTTAAGGCATACCAGGATGAAAGATTTTATGGTATGGGACAGTATCAGATGGAAAGACTTAATCTGAAGGGGAGTATACTTGAGCTGGCACAGCAGAATACGCAGGTATCTGTACCTTTTGTGATTTCTTCACGGGGGTATGGATTTTTCTGGCATAACCCTTCCGTCGGACAGGTGATCTTCGGGGAAAATAAGACGGTATGGAAGGCGGAAAGTACAAAACAGTGCGATTACTGGGTGGTTGCCGGGGACACTCCATCCGAGATACAACAGGCATATGTCAGGGTAACCGGATTGCCGCCTATGATGCCGGAATACGGTTTGGGATTCTGGCAATCCAAAGCACGGTATTGGAATCAGGAGCAGGTTCTGGAGGTGGCACGTGGCTATAAGGAGAGAAATATCCCTCTGAATGTGCTGATTATAGACTTTTTTCACTGGCCTCGAATGGGAGATTTCCGATTTGACCAGGAATTTTTTCCGGATCCGGAGAAGATGGCACAGGAACTGCATGATATGGGAATTGAGCTTATGGTATCGGTATGGACACCTGTGGATTACCGAAGCGAAAATTTTGAAGATATGATGGATCGAAATTTGCTTATCCATGTGGAACAGGGTGTGGATATAACCATGAGATTTTTTGATGGCGAAACGTTGTATGTGGATATGACTAATCCGGAGGCCAGGAGCTACGTATGGGAAAAAATAAGAAAGAATTATCTGGAAAAAGGGATACATCTTTTCTGGCTGGATGAGGCAGAGCCAGGATATACCAAGTATGATTATGGAAATTACAGACATTATCTGGGATCTTCGCTGGAAATTGGAAATATTTATCCTCAGATGTATACAAGGCTTTTCTATGAGGGACTCTCAGGTGAGGGACATGGGGATATTGTTAATCTTGTGCGTTGTGCCTGGGCTGGTTCCCAGAGATATGGAGCCCTCGTATGGTCGGGAGATGTGTCCAGTACATGGACGGCTTTTCGAAAGCAGATCTGTGCAGGATTGAATATGGGTATCGCGGGAATTCCATGGTGGACCACGGATATAGGTGGATTCCACAGTGGAAATATAAATGACCCGAAATTCAAGGAATTGCTGGTCCGTTGGTTTGAATGGGGTACCTTTTGTCCCGTTATGCGTCTGCACGGAGCAAGAAATCCGCATACAGAGCATGTGAACAGCCGGGGAGAGAAGATTTTGGAAGAAGGGGCGCCCAACGAAATCTGGAGCTATGGACCTCAGCTGGAGGATATTTTTGTGCGTTATATTCGTATCCGTGAAATGATGCGGCCCTATATCAGGGAACTGATGGCAGAAGCACATGAAAAGGGAACCCCCGTGATTCGTCCCATGTTTTATGAATTTCCGGATGATAAAAGATGCTGGGATTTTAAGGACCAGTATATGTTTGGTGAAGATGTTCTTGTGGCGCCGATTGTTTATGAAGACACTTATGAGCGGCAGGTATATCTGCCCGAAGGAGCCACATGGTCTCTGATCTATGACGGAACAGTGTATGAAGGGGGAAGAACCATAACAGTATCTGCAGATATCAGTCAGATTCCTGTATTTCTGAAGAACAGGAGACATTCTGAGTGGATCGGCTGTATTTAGTATGGCAATTATATTGAAAGCAGGAATATAAAAATATATAATTAAAGAAAAGATGTTTGTTGGCAGACAGGGAAGGAGGCTTATGAACTACATAACAGCAGGTCAAAATGCAATCTTATTTGAAAACAATGGAGAGCAGCTCCGCATTGAACCCTGGGGAAAAAATTCCCTTCGTGTCAGAGCGGCAATGATGAGGGATATCCGGAATACGGATTATGCCCTGCTGCCTCCGGAAGAGTCAGAGGCGGTTATTCAGATCGAGGATGACTTTAACGGCAGCATTATCAATGGCAAGATAACGGCGCGTCTCAAGGTGGATACCTGGAAAAAGCGCTGCAGGATCAGCTTTTATAACCAGAAGGGCGAATTGCTTCTTGGGGAAGAGGGAGACGGAGGAGCTCTCAATAATCATTCCAGACATTTCAGGGCAAGGCTGGGAGGAGATTATGAACTGACTGTGACGTTTCACGGCGAGCCTGACGAAAAGCTGTTTGGAATGGGACAGTATCAGCAGGAACTGCTGGATGTGAAGAACTGTGTGCTTGAACTTTCCCACAGAAATTCACAGGCTTCCGTTCCTTTTGTACTTTCTGATAAAGGATACGGATTTTTATGGCATAATCCTGCAGTGGGAAAGGTGGTATTCGGAAAAAATCTTACTCAGTGGTATGCAGAGAGTACCGATCAGATGGACTATTGGATCACAGCGGGAGATACGCCGGATGAGATAGAGCGGGCGTATGGAAGAGCTACGGGAACCGCACCTATGATGCCGGAGTACGGTTTGGGGTTCTGGCAGTGCAAGCTGCGTTACTGGAATCAGGAGCAGCTTTTGAATGTTGCCAGAGAGTATCACAGAAGAGGCATTCCGGTAGATGTTATTGTAGTGGATTTTTACCACTGGCCTAAATGTGGTGATTTTCGGTTTGATGAGGCGGATTTCCCTGACCCGAAGGCGATGGTGGATGAGCTTAAAGAATATGGGATGGAGCTTATGGTTTCCATCTGGCCTCAGATCAACCTGACGAGTGAGAACTATGAGGAGATGCGGAAAAAGGGTCTTCTGATCAAAAACGAGCGGGGAGTGGAAATCGCTATGCGTTTCGAGGGGGAGAACACCTTTTATGATGCCACAAACCCAAGAGCCAGGGACTATGTCTGGAAGCTGTGTAAGAAAAACTATTTTGATTATGGAATAAGGGTATTCTGGCTGGATGAGGCGGAGCCTGAGTTTTCTACTTATGATTACGACAATTACCGCTATTTTCTGGGACCTGTTACTAAAGTCGGAAATATATATCCTCAGCTTTATGCAAAGACTTTTTATGACGGTCAGATGGAGGCCGGGATGGAAACAGCAGTGAATCTGCTTCGCTGTGCGTGGGCCGGCAGCCAGAGATACGGTGCCCTGGTCTGGTCCGGAGATATCCACAGCGACTGGGAGACCTTCCGGAAGCAGCTCTGTGCAGGACTTAATATGGGAATTGCAGGGATTCCATGGTGGACTACGGATATTGGCGGCTTTTCCGGGGGAAATCCTAAAGATCCGGCTTTCCGGCAGCTTTTGGTGAGATGGTTCCAATGGGGCGCATTCTGTCCTGTGATGCGTCTGCACGGAGACCGGGTTCCACAGACTCCGCTTACCCATGCGGACGGCTCGCCTACTATGCCCACCGGAGCTGATAATGAGATATGGAGCTTCGGAGAAGAACATACGCCGATTCTTGAAAAGTATATTCATTTCAGGGAGACCATGAGGCCGTATATCAGGGAACTGATGAAGGAAGCTCACGAAGAGGGGCGTCCGGTGATCAGGCCCATGTTTTATGAATTCCCGAAGGAAAAAATATGCTGGGAACTTCAGGATCAATATATGTTTGGCAGTGATGTACTCGTAGCGCCTATCGTATATGAGGATACTTATGAGAGGGAAGTGTATCTGCCGGAAGGTGCAGTATGGACTCTGATCTGTGATGGAACAGAGTATAAAGGAGGAAGAACCGTAAAGGTGTCGGCTGATATCAGCCAGATTCCTGTGTTTTTGAAGGATGGAAAACATTCTGAATGGGTTGGGTGTATTTAGGCGGTATTCTGACAGATGAATTTGCGGACTATGCGCAAGATGTCAGGCTGACGGAACCATCGGAAGGGAAACGCTGTGAGTGGCGCAAACAATTGATGCGGGCGGGGGATTAGACGAACCGCCTGCGGATGAGTAAGCTGAGAAGTATCGGGTTAAATAGGCTGGCAAGAGCGTAATTTGCCGAAACAAAGTTTGAGTGAGGTTCATCACAGTGATGGGTGGACCTCACTTTTTGATTCTAATTCTTTCTGATTGTGAAGAATTGTTACAGATTCCTTTCGACTCAATTTATATGTTCCCATGGACTTTGCAGCGAGTGCAAAGTTCTGGGCTGAACTGTTACGAAGAATTACTTTGAATAAAAATAGG
>CAYXKS010000113.1:0-9429 GCA_964465725.1 uncultured Bacteroides sp.
CCGGAGGCGCTGAACGGGTTCCAGGCGTGGCAGATTTATTTGCGGGCACAGCAGAGTCTGCATTGAAAAATCCAGCCAATAAGAACCTTTTTGCCGCAGAAAGCGAATCCATACCTCCGGATCCGTTCTTCCGGGAGGCCTGAGAATCTTTTTCTTCCGACCTAAATATTTAGCAGCCTGGCGATTTCGGCAAAGTTAATATACAGATCATCATAGATATTGACTTTGACAATGGAATCAAAAGGGTATTGAACACTCACGATATCATCTTCAAAGTAGTTTACGGTAACAGTTTTTCTCCGGGGATCCACGATCCAATATTCACGTACACCGGCATTTTTGTAGTAATACAGTTTGCGGATATAATCATCCGACGGATTGGCAGGAGAAACGATTTCGATGATAAAGTCAGGAGCGCCATTGCAACGCTTTCCATCCAGCTTGTTTTTGTCGCAGATGATCATAATGTCAGGCTGAACAATTGTAAGAGGATTGTCGGACAGTTTTACATCAAAAGGGGCACTGAATACCAGGCAGGAGCCCTTTTTGCTTTTAAGGTAATTATACAGGGTATTTGACAATTCCATGGATAGCGTTTGGTGTATTTGTGATGGGCTGGCCATATCATAGATAACGCCATCAAAGACTTCTGCCCTTCTGTTTTCTGGCAGAGTCTCGTATTGCTCCAGAGTTACGGTTTCCATAATTTCATTCCTTTTCAGAACAATTTATGAGCACTTTTTTGCCGGAAAAAGCAAAACCGTACTTGTGGATACGCTCTTTTGGAATCCCTCTTGCTATGAGAGATGCCTGATAATCTTTCTCTTCTATTTGACGCAGAGCCGATTGCACGGTATCGGACAGCTCCGGTTCGTCTTCATCCTGGACCTTAAATTCTATGATAATGGCGTCCATTGCATTCGCAGTGGCCGGGGAAGCTGCTTCGTGTATTGTTCTGGGTTCTATCATCACGTCGTAACGTCCGAAGCCACTTTCGCGGTTTGAGGTGACTACATATCTGTCAGACAGTTCCACCATAAGACCAAGGACAAATCCATGATAAAATCGCTCCGGTTCTTCTTCAGAGGGCTTTTTTCCGGTATCGAAGTAACTGAACATTTCTTTGGTTATCTTGTTCATATAAGTATTCATTGCTTTGGTATCACCAGACAATAACGCCTGCAGGAATGCGTTGTTCACCCTGCGACAGCTGTTGAACCAGTTCTCGATCAGATGCTCGAACATGAGCTTTACTTCCAGATTAGTCAGTTTCAGATCATATTCTGCTTTCCCGCGGCTTAAGTTGAATTCATAATGGATGGCTTTCAGGTATCCGCTTGCCAGCAGCAGGCTCCAGACAGTATCGTCACTCTGATCCAGCTGGCTGAAGACGATCTGCTCATCAAGGGTGGTGTGGAAGGTGCCTCCGTGCAATAACTGTTCCATGGTCATCTTGATATCCGGACTGCCCTCCCGCACTAACTGGCCGACCAGGCTGTTGCTGCTGGTATTCACCCAGTAGGAGCCAACCCTTCTCTTGTCAAGGTAGTTAATAATGGACCATGGGTTATATATATCGCTTCGCTTTCCAAAAGTAAAACCATCATACCAATCCTTAACCCTTTGCCTCTGGTCGGATAAATTATACTCTTCCAATGCCGTGAATATTTCTTCCTCAGTAAATCCAAAGCAATCAGCATATTTTTCTGATGTTACGGTTACCACTTCAAGGTTATTCAGATCCGAAAAAACAGACTCCTTACTGACTCTTGTGATTCCGGTCATAATAGCGCGTTCCAGATAAGGATTTGTTTTGAACGTGGAATTGAACAAAGTTCTGGTAAGGGAAACCATTTCCTTCCAAAATCCATTCATGTAGGCTTCCTGCATCGGAGTGTCATATTCGTCCAGAAGAATAATTACCTTTTTCCCGTAATAGCGGGAAAGATAATTTGATAACATCTTTATGGAGCCTGAGGCTTCATAGTCTTCCATATTGGCGGAAACGTTGTGAAACTGTTGTTTCTCATCGTCGCTTAACAGACTGCCATCAAGAAGGAAAATGTGCTGGTTGTATAATTCCCTGATAATATGGCATATTTTTTTTCTTGCCTGGTCATAGGAGGTTTCTTTTACATCCGCGAACGTAATAAAAAGAACGGGATATGTCCCTTGCAGGCTTCGAAACCTTTCATTTTTCCAAATATTGAGATCCTGGAATAAATCCTCTCTGTCCGCATAGGCGACAGAAAAGAATTTCTCGAGCATGCTCATATTTAAAGTCTTTCCAAAACGTCGTGGACGTGTGATCAGTGTCACATCGTCGCCGGAGTCCCACCATTCCTGAATGAAGGATGTTTTATCTATATAGAAATTGTTATTCGATCTGATTTTTTCGAAATCCTGTCTGCCGATGGCTACTGTTCTTGGCATATTCTAATTCTCCTGCATGAAATTCCATATGCATCTTTCTTTATATTTTCTTCCATTTAAGTATATCTGATTGCTTTCCTAAAATCAATGAATTTTCGCTTGCTATTAATGTTTGAGATTAATGTTATTTAGTTTATTTTGATGCACCAGACAGAATTTTCTATAGTAAACAACATTAGAAATTTCGTTTACTATAATTTAATAACATTGCCGGTTGAATTGTTATGGGCATAACTTAGTAGCATTATCAGTATAGAGAAAGTAAAAGAAATGGAAACAGACAGAATTAATATAGATTGATTTTACCTGAATTTGATAGCATAATGCAATTACAGTATATAATAACAAAACAGATAAAAGTAGTGGAAAGAAGGGTATGAGATGATTTACACGGTCACTTTTAATCCGTCGCTGGATTATATTGTCTCGGTGGAGGATTTTAAACCGGGACTCACGAATCGGACCAGTTCGGAGTTGATACTTCCCGGAGGGAAGGGACTTAATGTTTCCATGGTACTCGGAAATCTGGGAATAGAGAATACTGCGCTGGGATTTGTGGCGGGATTTACAGGAGAAGAGATTGTGCGCCGGATTAAGCAGATGGGTGTGAGGTCCGATCTTATACCTGTTGAAAATGGCATTTCGAGAATCAATGTAAAGTTAAAGTCTATTGACGGGACAGAAATCAATGGCTGCGGACCAAAGATCGGTGAAGAGAATGTCCGGAAGCTTATGGAGAAGCTTGATGCGCTTAGAGAGGGGGACATGTTGATTCTCGCCGGAAGCATTCCCGGTTCCATGCCGGATGATATGTACAGAAGAATCATGGAGAAGCTTAACGGACGAGGGGTGATGACTGTGGTGGATGCCACAAAGGATTTGCTGGTCAATGTGCTTTCGTATCACCCTTTTCTGATAAAGCCCAACAATCATGAGTTAGGTGAGATATTTGGGGTGGAACTTCGGACGAGAGAAGAGGTGATACCGTATGCCAGGAAGATGCAGGAGATGGGTGCGGTCAACGTCCTGGTATCCATGGCAGGCGAAGGGGCGGTATTGGCGGCGGCTGACGGAAGCATTCACAGTGCGCCAGCGCCGGGAGGAAAGCTGGTCAACGGTGTCGGAGCGGGAGATTCCATGGTAGCCGGATTTCTTGCAGGCTGGATGGAGAGGAAAAATTACGGGCACGCATTTACCATGGGAATTGCGGCGGGGAGTGCAAGCGCTTTTTCGGAAAAATTGGCGACGAAAGAGGAAGTGGAAGCTGTGTATCGTCAGGTGATGAGGGACTAAAAATATAATCACCCACAAAGAGCCTTTGAGCAGACTCTTTGCGGGTGAAATTACATTTTCAGTACCCGGTTCCCGAAGCTTTTGTGTAAATTTTCAGGATTCTTATTTACCGGCTTTCGCTTTACGCTCAGCAATTTCTTTAATGTACTGAGGGTTCTTGGTCTCAACATCCAGGAACCAAATATCTACCAGGAGGATGACCGCCACTACCAGAGGACCGAACTTGAAGAACGCGTCGATAGCGGAAACAGTGGGTGCTGCCTGTGCCTGCAGGGCGCCGTCATATCCGACAGCAGTCAGGAAGAATCCGAATACTGCCGTCAGAGCGCCCTGCCCAATCTTGGCGCCGACGGAGCTTGCGGAGAATAAAACGGACTGTACACGAGTGCCGGTCTTCCATTCGCCGTAGTCGATCGTATCTCCGATCAATGCTCCGGCCATGCCCATTGCAAATCCCATACCGATACCACGTACCAGAGCCGTGGCGAACAGAACGGTGGTAGAAGTAGGAAGTATGATGAATGCGATCTGGGCGATCAGCATACAGACAGTGCCGAACAGAACCATCTGCCGTTTCGTGAACTTTTTCAGGAAGAAAGGAGCTACAGCAGACAGGAATACGCCGGGCAGATTCGAACATGCGACGAAGGTACCCATCAAAGCCATATTACCCAAAACCGAGTTCAGATAGTAAACCGAAACAGACAGGTTGAATGTCAGGATGAAGTTAGCCATCAGATTGACGATAAAAGCCATCCACCAGTATTTGTTCACAAAAGCACATTTCACACCGACGATGATATTCTCTGGGGGCGCATCATTCTCAACACGCTCTTTGACGAACAACAGGTTCAGCGCCAGAGGAATCAAGCCGATGATACCGAATACCAGGATAGATTTGATCCAGGCCGACTGCAGGCTCTGACCGCCGAAGAATTCTACCATGGGCATCATGCTGGAAGCCATAATAGTCTGGGTCAGCGCCGCAAACATCATTTTGAAGATCAGCATCTGGGAGCGGTCAACGGAATCATTCGTCACATAGGATGCAAGAGAACCGTGAGCCGTGCCGACATAAGTATACAGAACCGTATTAAACAGGTTATATGTAATGAAAATATAAGCTACACGCAATGCTACGCTTCCGTCCGGGACCAGGAATACCAGGATGACGGACAGAACCATTGGAATAGACCATTTTAAGATGACAGGGATACAATGGCCGCCCTTTGATTTGTGCGTATCGATGATCTGCCCTGCGATCAGATCCGAAATACCATCGAAGATTTTGGAGAACATGATAACGGAACCGACAATAGCCGCATTCATAAAGATAACATCGGTATAAAAGAAGAGCACATAAGTACTGAACAGAGTATACATGGCGTTCAGTCCGACGTCTCCGGAACCGTAGATCAATTTCTCAAACATACTGATTTTTGTTTTTTCGTTAGACATTTTTTTCTCCTTCTCATTATTCTCGCAAGTCAGGCGCCATGCTTAAAGTCAATCGCGGTAGCCTTAAGCATATTGACGAATGTTGCGAAAGTCAAATTTACGCCAATGTCATTCCCGACACAAATGTTCTATAAAAAGCGGAGCCAGGCATCAGGGTACACATATGTGGCAAATTACATGATTGCACATCCGCAATCTATGGCCTGCTGAAGCAGTCCCGCAGAAAATCATCCACAATATCGAGAACCTGCTTTGTCCAGAATTCAGCTCCGCCGTGGTCTCCGCCTTTGATAAGATAAAGCTGTACATCCTTGCCGCATTTCTTCATCTGGCGATAGAGGATTACGCTGCCCTCACAGTTGACTATGCGGTCTTTGGTTCCATGAATGATGATGGTCGGTGGAATCACGCTGTCTTCTGTGATATTACATTCCACAGAGAGCTTCTGCTTAAGCTCCATATTGTCACGCAGGTCTACATGCCCCATAACCATGCCTTCCGGGCTATCCGGCTGGCAGTGCAGAAGCTGGGTTGGGTTGGAATCTTCCGCCATTACGCTTGTGCTCCCATAATAATTGACGATTCCCTTCACATCCGCAGATACGCTCGGAAAAAGGTTATCCTTGGTATCATCGTGGATCATACCGGCAAACATCGCAGTGTGGCCACCGGAGGAGTCACCGGAAACAACGATCTGTTCCGGGTTGATGTGATACTGCGCGGCGTTGGCACGGAGAAAACGTACTGCGTTTCTGGCGTCCATAATCTGTGCGGGAAAAGGTGCAATTCCGGAATGACGGTATTCTACGACCGCCACGACATACCCACGCTCCGCGAGTTTGGCAACTCTTGGGAGCTGCGCGTAGACGTCCTGCGGCATCCAGGCGGAACCCTGGACGAACACGACGCAGGGGCAGACCATTTCCTGTTGATTGCGGGTAAAAGGCAACAGAATCTGCAGATGAAGCTTTACGCCGTCTATCCTGGCATACTCTACATTGGGAATATAGGTTACTCCCATCTCGTCGCCTGTGGTCGGAATGACGTGCGCTCCCTCGACTTCTTCCGTGAATTCCGGTATTTCGTCATAAGTCCATTCCTTAACTTCCATGATAAGTTCTCCTTTCCTGTTAATTGAATGTATTATACTAAAAAGCGGCCATTTCTGACTATTCGCCTGAAGGGGAAGCGAATCCGTAATGATTTCTTTTCCACAAAAAAACACGACCCGCTTTGCCTAAGAGCGAAACAGATCGTGATAAAAAAGTGTAAAAATCATGATTCATTTTTTGTCGATCAAAATCAGGCGTACCTCATGTTCATCGAGTACAGTGGAGAAGGTCCATTCTTCCAGTTCGGTAATGTGGAGCGGCTCGTAGTGAATGTCAAAGCTGCTTATGTTCTGCAGATAGCCGGTTTGCTGCCTACCTCTGAATTCCGGCGTGCCCAGGCGCATCCATGTGTCGTAACTGCTGCCATGCTCTCTGGAGACAGAGAAGGACCGTTTCAGATAAGAGCCTTCGGGAATGTCTGTCAGGTGCAGATGAAAACTTTTCGCACCTTTTTGCTCGAATCCATAGTAACGGTCTATTGTTTTTTGCTCGTCTGTAGAGAGTGCGCTACTTATGTGATTTTGCATATCGTAATGGCAATAGTGATACAGGACGATCTGGAATCGCTTATGGTCTTTTGAGCGGGTAATAAAACAACCGGGAGATTTGAATACAACACATTCAGCTTCCTGCTGCAGCATGGTCAGAAGCTGGTAGGCAAAATAGCCGGCTTTGGGAATACCGTTATATGTGAGCAGTCCATAACCGCCGTGGTAGAGAATAGAATTAATAACCCGGCGGTCGGAAAGGTCTGTCAGGTTGGTGTACGAAATGCCGGAGATATCATCACAGTTCTCCAGAATGTTTTTCATGGTAAACGCAGCTTTAAAACAGGTGTCATTGCCGGGGTCGTTCTGCCAGATCGTGGAATTCCAGGAGCATATACGGATAGGACGGCGTTCCAGGCCGAATTTTTCCATGACTTTTCTGCAGGATGCAATTTCATGTCTTAAGATGTCCGGATCGGCGCTGATGGCAGCGGGTTCGTCCGGCATGACGTCTGTGTCGGCGCTGATGTTACTCTCGGTACTGGTCCGGGGACGTTTGGAATAGTCGCAGCTAAAACACTGGAAGGTAAAAGCGTCCGGCATACAGTCATGCTCTCTGCAATATGTCAATAACTGCTCGAATAACTCTGGCCCATCCAGCGTCAGATAACCGGTGTCCAGTCCGAAGGCATCGATCCGGGCGTCCGGCAGCAGGCGGCGGATGCTGTTAAAAGTCTTTTCATAATAAATAAGATATTCCTCTATGGAAAATACGCCATAAGAGATATAGAGAGCGTTGATGGGAGCAAAGCGCCACCCAAGCAATTCTTCACGGCCGTAGCGTTCCAATAGATGGGCCATCACTCTGTCTGCCAGAAGTCCCCATTTTTCCTGGTTCTCCGGTGTGTCCGGAAGGTTCATGCAGGAGGTTCCGAAAATATTGTGTACTTTGGTTACCAGCTTGTAAGGAATATAACTGAATTCAATGACTGGTTTCATTCCAAGATCCAGAATTTCATCCAGTACAAGGTCCATATAGGTGAAGTTCAGCCAGGGCGTTCCGTCGGCATGCTCATGATACAAATCCATAGAATCGTCCAGTATACCATGGAATTGAATATAATGGAATCCGATCTCCCTGACAGTTCTCTTAAGAATTTCATGAAGAGACCGGGTCATCAGGGAAGAGGCCCATCCGATGCTGATCATGTCATTGTGGCATAAGGATGGTTGCCCAATATTTTTGAGAAGGCTCGTCCGGATAAGGGCAGTCTCCTGCTGTTTCTTTTCCAGGGGTCTGGAAACTTCTTCACGCGCTGCATATTTTAACAGACGCATGTAAGAAATCATATCCGCAGGAGCGGTTTCCTGCTGTTTGGTGGAATTGTTGTCAATGGGAGAATCCTGTTTCGAGTATTTTCTCCGATAGGCGCCAGGTGTCTCACCGTATTCGTCGTGGAAGTTGATAATCATTGTGTTAATATTGGAAAAACCACTTGCCAAAGCAATTTCTGTTATGGTTTTCTGGCTGTTGGAGAGAAGATAGGCGACGCGGTTCAGCCGGAGCTTCCGAAGATAATCCGAGAAGGAGATCCCCATATATTTCTGAAATTCCCGGGAAAGATGGCTCTTCGAGAGATAGACACGGCGGGCAACATCCTGCATAGAGATATCCTCGGTAAAATGAGTGCTCAGGTAGGTGAGTACTTCCTGCATACGGTCCGCGTCCTTGCAGGTTGAGAGAAGCTGCTCCCCGGAAACTTCAAACTGTGTTTTCAGAATGGCGAGCAGGCCAAAAAGCTGGCTTAGGACGTAAAGCTTCTGGGGGGTATTTTGGTTCAGGTGGTATTTAAAGAGAATAGCCAGTTTAACCCGGATCAGGTTTGGATAGTCCATTTGGCCGGAAGTGTGTTTGCTGCAGCAGGAGACTCGCCCTAATTCAGCCTGTTGGAAGATGTCCGGTGAAATATATCCGGAAACCGTATGGCATCCGTTCTCCGCATACAGTTCGTGATGCTCGTAAGGATTCAGGACAATGAAATCCTCCGGTCCAAGCACATAGTTGTAGCCGGAACCGATAACGGCAATACGGCCCGACAAAACATACAGGATTTCCATTTCATTGTGAAAATGGGGAATAGAAGTATTGCAGTCGAGTTCGAAACGGATTTCATTCATTGCGGGCATCTCCTTATTGGATGAAATTTGTTATATCGTTTACTATATTATATAAGGAGGCATGGAAAAGTCAACGAGTCGGTTCATCACGACAGGTTAACTTTATAAACTGCTATTTTACAGTTCAGCAAGGTTTAACCAGCCCAGTGTTTATTAAGGTTTTAAGGTGTTTTCGGATGAGTTTGATATTTGCGAAAATGTTTGTATTTGGTGAAAGTGCATATTATAATCATTTTAGGGATTCGCGGAATATTAATTAATTTATACCTTTCACGGGAAAAATATAATTATGAATGTATACATATTCGTGAAGTAGTGGTTTTGTTACAAGATGATCGAGGGTTATACTGGACGGATAAAGGTTGTAACATTAACAAATACGAAATGAAAGATGGTTTGGAGGAGTGGTGCGAAATGGGGACAATAAACATTGTCAGAAGTAAATATTCTGATTATCGTATACCAAA
>CAYXKS010000114.1:0-2093 GCA_964465725.1 uncultured Bacteroides sp.
CTGATGATCCCGGATAAACGGCTGAGTCTTCATGAAGGAGCCATAGCTGTTATGGGCTGGCAGTCCAGCAAAGACAAGGGCAGCTTTACGAATGCTATTCTGCAGGCGCTTGCGGCGGAATACGGGTTCAGCCTTGACACACCTTATGAAGAGCTGCCGCAGAAAATACAGGATATTATCAGCTATGGAACGAATGGAAAGAAGGTAGAAGTCTATTATGAGGGGCAGAGGGGCAAAGGTGTCTATCCGGTTGCCTTTGAAGGCCTGATTAAGAATGTAGAGCGGAAATATCGGGAGACAAGCTCGGATATTATCAAGCAGGAATATGAATCTTTTATGCGTATTACTCCTTGTAAAGCATGTGGGGGAAGAAGACTTAAGAAAGAGTCTCTTGCCGTGACCGTCTGTGATAAGAATATCTATGAGATTACCTCCATGTCCATTGCGAAGCTTCATGCCTTTATTGGGGATATGGAACTGACACCGCAGCAGCAGTTGATCGGTAAGAGAATATTGAAGGAGATTCGCGCCAGGGTAGGATTTTTGATGGAAGTCGGCTTGGAATATTTATCACTGTCCAGGGCTACCGCTTCGCTGTCCGGCGGTGAGGCGCAGCGTATCCGCCTGGCAACGCAGATTGGGTCCGGTCTGGTAGGTGTCTGTTACATTCTGGATGAGCCGAGCATCGGTCTGCATCAGAGAGACAATGATAAGCTGATTTCGGCCCTTAAGAATCTGAAGGATATGGGCAATACACTGATTGTGGTGGAGCACGATGAAGATACGATGCTTGCGGCGGACCATGTCGTAGATATCGGACCGGGCGCAGGTTCCCATGGCGGTGAAGTGGTGGCACAGGGAACGGCAGAAGAAATCATGAAAGTGGAGGAGTCGATTACCGGACAGTATTTGAGCGGTAAATTACAGATTCCGGTACCTGAGAAGAGAAGAAAACCGACGGGCTATCTGAAAATAAAGGGCGCCCAGGAAAATAATCTGAAGAAAATAGATGTGAAAATTCCTTTAGGGATCATGACCTGTGTGACAGGAGTGTCCGGTTCCGGCAAGAGTTCATTGGTTAATGAGATTCTCTATAAACGTCTTGCGAGAGATCTGAACAGGGCGCGTTGCATTCCGGGGAAGCATGCAGGTATAGAAGGGATAGACCAGCTTGACAAGGTGATAGACATTGATCAGTCTCCGATCGGCAGGACGCCCAGGTCGAATCCGGCCACATATACCGGTGTTTTCGATCAGATCAGAGATTTGTTTGCTTCCACACAGGACGCTAAGGCGAGAGGATATGGCAAGGGGCGCTTCAGCTTTAATGTGAAGGGTGGAAGATGCGAGGCCTGTGGCGGCGATGGTATTATCAAGATCGAGATGCATTTCCTTCCCGATGTCTATGTACCCTGTGAAGTATGTGGCGGTAAACGGTATAACCGCGAGACACTGGAAGTGAAATATAAAGGGAAGAGTATTTATGATGTGCTAGATATGACGGTGGAGGAGGCGGTGCCTTTCTTCGAGAATCTTCCTTCGATCAGGAGAAAAATAGAGACACTCTACGATGTAGGTTTATCCTATGTAAAATTGGGACAGCCGTCTACGACGCTGTCGGGCGGTGAGGCACAGCGCATCAAACTTGCCACGGAACTGAGCCGGCGCAGCACGGGTAAGACGATTTATATTCTGGACGAGCCCACAACGGGACTGCATTTTGCAGATGTGCACAAGCTGGTGGATATTCTGCACAAACTGGCGGAGGGTGGCAACACCGTCGTTGTGATCGAGCATAACCTGGACGTGATCAAAACCGCGGACTATATCATCGATATGGGGCCGGAGGGCGGTGATGGCGGCGGTACTGTGATCGCTGAGGGAACGCCGGAGAAAATAGCGGAAGACCCGCACTCTTACACAGGCATATATGTCAAGAAAATGTTGGAGAGAGCGAAGAAAATGAGGCCGAAAAAGTAATCGTCCGGGAAGACATGGATTTTCCGTGATGGATTTCGAATCATGCTGCTTGCCGTAAAACGTCTGGAAATTGACATGAAATGACTTCTGGCTGTCTTCAGGCAGAATCTGAG
>CAYXKS010000114.1:2193-3280 GCA_964465725.1 uncultured Bacteroides sp.
TGTAATATTTTTGTCAATGTCATTTAGTTTAGCCGGACGTGCATGTCATTGTGTATTGGCTTAACTAAATGATATTGATATTTTTATACTATAGGGTGCGCCCAGCTTCCTCCCGCTTATTCGAGTTCGCGCAGCAATGCAAGCGAATCTCGTGAACGAGATCTGCTCGTTTTTTATGTATGTAACATGTGAGAGAAATGATCGTAATAGTAAAGCGAAAGCCAGGGTTTGCAGAGCATCAGTCAGGAGGTTATGCCCATGAATATTAATATTAATAAGCAGGGATTTCACAGTTTTGGTTTCGGCGGCGGGTTGCTTGGAGGCGGCAATGGCCTTAAAAGTACGCAGCAGAAACTGGAACGGCAAGAAACACGTGACAGGCAAGTCGCCTTTTTCGAAAGTCAGAAAGAGAATCTGAAGAATGTCAAGTGTGAGACTGTGGAAGAGATCGCGAGAAAACTGGAACTGTTTCATTCCTATGAGGACCAGATCAAGGCAGCCAAAGCGGCTTATAATAATGAACAGATGTGGCATATGATGGATGAGTCTCAGGAGATTGGTGAGAAGATTGCCAAAGCAGTAGAGAAGAGTAAGCCTAAGACAGCCGAAGAGAGGCAGGAAGATCTTGTGGAGGAAATCACGGGGACAGAGAACGACGGCATCATGGAAGAGCTGGACAAAGCGATAGATGAGGCACTGGAACTGCAGGAGAAACTGGAGACGGAGGAACTCCACGATGCAATAGAAGAAACTGATCCGGAAGCAATACAAGAGGTTTATACGGAAACAGCACCGGAAGTAATGCAAGAGGTTTATGCGGAAGCATCACTGGAGGCAATGCAAAAGGTATGTGCGGAAGCATCACTGGAAGCAATGTCAGAGGTTTACGCGGGAACAGTGTCGGAGGCGATGACAGAAATTGTCGACGCAGTAGCCACGGAGACAATGCCGGAAGAAGTTAATGTGCGCCCAGAGGAGCTTAGACTGTCGGATAATATGGCATACCGCCCTTTTGATTACAAAATATAAAAAGAGATGATTTTGGAGTAAGCGGGTTAAGAAAATCTATATTTATTCCGATAAAGTA
>CAYXKS010000114.1:3380-6529 GCA_964465725.1 uncultured Bacteroides sp.
ACGGAGGGAGCCGTTCTGTTTTTGGTGTTCTTTTTAATTTTTTAAAATTTCTTAAAAATATAAAAAATCCTTTGAAAAACCATTTCTTTAGGTTATAATATATCCAGCATATTGCGCTTTTTGGCTTTATGGGAAGATGTTGGAGTACATTTTCCGTTGCGGCGGTATAATATGGGTGTTTACTTTGACAGCAATTGGAGATTATTATAGAGAGATCACGGAAAGGGGATCAAAGGAAATGCAGTATACGGATATCGGAATTGATTTGGGAACAGCCAGCATACTGGTCTACATCAGGGGCAAGGGCGTTGTGTTGAAAGAACCCTCTGTTGTGGCTTTTGATAGAGATACCAATAAGATCAAGGCGATCGGTGAGGACGCCAGGCTTATGCTTGGAAGAACACCGGGCAACATCGTAGCGGTCAGGCCGTTGCGCCAGGGTGTTATCTCGGATTATCAGGTCACAGAGAAAATGATGAAATATTTTATCCAGAAAGCATTGGGTAAGAAGACATTCCGGAAGCCACGCATCGCTGTGTGTGTACCCAGCGGTGTTACGGAGGTAGAGAAGAAGGCGGTTGAGGACGCCACATATCAGGCTGGCGCCAGAGAGGTGTCTATCATAGAGGAACCCATCGCCGCGGCGATTGGTGCGGGGATTGATATTTCCAAACCCTGTGGCAATATGATCGTGGATATTGGCGGCGGTACTTCTGATATTGCGGTTATTTCTCTGGGAGGTACGGTTGTCAGCGCGTCTATCAAGATTGCGGGAGATGATTTTGATGAAGCAATCGTGCGTTACATGCGTAAGAAACATAATCTGCTGATCGGTGAGAGAACGGCAGAAGATTTGAAGATAAAGATTGGTTCCGCTTATAAGAGGGCGGAAGTGGATTATATGGATGTAAGAGGGCGTAACCTGGTGACCGGTTTGCCGCGCACTGTGAAGGTGTCTTCCGAGGAAACGGAGGAGGCGCTGCATGAGACTACAGTGCAGATTGTGGAGACAATCCACAGCGTTCTGGAGAAGACTCCGCCGGAATTGGCTGCTGATATCGCAGACAGGGGTATTGTACTTACGGGAGGCGGAAGCCTGCTGCGTGGGCTGGAAGATCTGATTGCAGCCCATACTGGAATTAATACGATGACAGCGGAAGACCCGATGACGGCAGTCGCGGTCGGTACAGGCAAGTATGTTGAATTCCTTGCCGGGTATCGCGAAGACTGAGTTATAGCATGATTCAGGATTTTGCGTTTGGCTCAAATTCCGTAACAGTGAGGCTGAAGGCTGAGCTGTTATGATCTAAGACATAAAGGGAGGCAGGGCAGTTATGCTGAAGGGATTATATACAGCGTACACAGGAATGATCAACGAACAGCACAGAATGGATGTCATGACCAATAATCTGGCGAATTCCGCGACCAATGGATTTAAGAAAGAGGGCGCAACCAGCCAGGCTTTTGACACAGTGCTGGCTTACAAGATCAAGGATCTGTCGGAGCCGGGGAACCTGCCGAGGAATCTTTCCACACCCAAGGCTTATGATGAAGGCCTGGTGGATGATCCGGATAAGTGGTTGTCACGGACTGGTATGAATCTAGGTGTGAAGACAGGAGAAAATTACACGGATTACTCTGAAGGCCCGATCAAGGTGACGGATAATACATTTGACTTTGCCTTGAATGGTCCGGGATTTTTCCTTGTGGAGTATACAAATAAGGCGGATGAGACATCTGTCAAGTATACAAGGGACGGCAATTTTACTATGAATGCCCAGGGGTATCTTGTAACGCAGGACGGTGATTATGTTCTGGATGGGAATCACCGCCGCATCAGGTTAAATCCCAATGAGAAAGATATTGGAACCAATACTAACGGTGATATTTACCAGGGCGGAACGCTGGTAGCGACGATTGGCGTAGTGGATTTTGAGGATTATAATAATCTGGAACATTTTGGTGAGAATTTCTTCCAGATCGTTGACAGTGATGCGGTCAAGAGTGCCGAGAAAGCCTACAACAGAGCCGTAACCAATACAGCGGTTGCACAGAGGGCTTTGAACGTTGCCAGGGCTAATGGGCAGGACACAGGGGAATTGGAAACAGCGGTTCGTGCAGCGCAGCAACAGGAGGATGAAGCCTTACAGAATCTGACTGCGGCCCGGGATGAAGACGCGGCCGCACACAGGAGGCTGGAACAGGAATCAGCCGCTATAGTCAGGGCTGGCGCATTGGAAATGTCTAATATTTCGGTAGTGACTGAGATGGTGAACATGATCGCAATTCAAAGACAGTATGAGAGCAATCAGAAAGTGATTACGACTTATGATGAATCTCTTGATATAGCAGTGAATCAATTAGGCAGATTATAGGAGGCGCATAATTATGGTTAGAAGTTTATGGTCGGCAGCGACCGGCATGAATGCACAGCAGACGAATGTAGATACGATTGCAAACAATCTGGCAAATGTTAACTCGGCCGGATACAAAGGGCAGGTGGCACAGTTCAAGTCGCTTCTCTACCAGAATTTACGTTCGGTTACCACGACGGCGAACGGAGATCCCAAGCCTACCACTTCGCAGGTTGGGTTGGGCGTGCGTATTTCATCGCTTAATTCTATATTCACACAGGGGAGTTTGCTGGATTCGCAGAGTGATACGGCTTTTGCTATAGAGGGTGACGGTTTTTTCGCGATTCGTGGAGATGATGGCACTACATATTATACGAGAAACGGTGATTTTACATGGGCATTAGGTGGCAACGGAGGTATGATGCTGACAAATTCTGACGGACTTCCGGTATTGGATACCAGAGGACGTGCGATTTCCCTGCCGCGTACTTATATTGCCAGCAATCTTTCCATGACAGAGGATGGGCAGATCTGCTATCCGGATGGCGATAACAATCCGCAGCCTATCGGTGTTCAGATCGGGACATTCCAGTTCAGTAATCCAGGGGGCTTAAGCAGAGTTGGCAATACGCTCTTTGCAGCGACGGATGCAAGCGGGCGTGCTATCAATGAAGCGACGAATGCGAATGTGCGCAGAAGCAGGATTATACAAGGATATCTGGAAGGATCCAACGTACAGGTGGCGAATGAGATGGTCAACCTGATCGTGGCACAGAGGGCATATGAGATGAACTC
>CAYXKS010000114.1:6629-9419 GCA_964465725.1 uncultured Bacteroides sp.
GACGACAGGCGGAAGGGATGATATGAGATGAGTATGGATTTAACTAATCTGGGCATGTACACGGATTACATGACAGATATTAACAGAGTAAATACAGAGAATCTGCAGAAAAAGTTGGAAAACACCGCTTCGACCAAGCAGAAGGAAGACGATGCACTACTTGACGCCTGTAAGCAGTTTGAGGCTTATCTGTGGGAACAGATTTATAAAGAGATGGAGAAGACGGCTAAGGTATTCAGCGATGAAGATGATGGAGACGCCTACGCTTCCAATATGGTAGATTATTTTAAGGATTCGGTTATTCAGCAGGTTTCTTCTCAGACCGCTACAGAACAGTCTAATTCTTTAGCACAGATGTTATATGAACAGGCGAAGCGCAACTATAATTTGTAATTATAGTAAATGGCATAATAAATTTCTGTTTTCGGTTCTCTAGGGGCCATATACAGAAGCTTCTGCAAGGCCGAAAACGAAATTTCTAATATCGTTAACTATATGATAATAAAAACGGGGCTGCTGATCAAGCAGCCCTTTGTTGATGAAAGCTTATATATAGATGGAGACAATCAAAGGTTTTATAGAGCATATTATATTTCGCAACACGGAGAACGGCTATACGGTTTTGAATCTGATTAGCGGTGAAGATGAGATCACATGCGTCGGTTTTTTTCAGACTGCGGATCAGGGAGAGGTGATAGAAGCCGAGGGAAATTATATTACGCATGCCGTGTACGGAGAACAGTTTAAAATAGAGCGTTATAAAATTGTCCAGCCGGATGATGTGGTAAGTATAGAGCGCTACCTGGGATCAGGCGCTATCAAAGGTGTGGGTGAAGCGTTGGCGGCGAGAATTGTCAGGAAATTTGGCGCCGATACTTATCGCATTATTGAGGAGGAGCCGGAGAGGCTTGCGGAGGTTAAAGGCATTAGCGACCGCAAAGCACGGGAGATTGCAGCGGCGGTATATGAGAAGCGTGACGCCAGGGAAGCCATGTCCTTTTTGCAGAAATATGGGATTTCTAATACATTGGCTTTTCGCATTTATGAGACATACGGGGCAAGAGTGTATGGCATTCTCAAGGAAAATCCCTACCAACTGGCTGAGGATATCCAGGGCATAGGATTTAAGACCGCAGATGAGATTGCGGCTAAGATTGGTATTCATACAGATTCGGATTTCAGGATCAGGAGCGGGATTCTCTATACTCTTATGCTGGCAGGGGCGGAAGGACACTGCTATTTGCCGCAGAATGTTCTCCTTGGGAAGGCGGGAGAGCTGTTGGGATTGGAACCTGCTGTTATGGAGCCTCATCTGGGCAATCTTGCCATGGATAAGAAGCTGGTCATCAAGATGCCGGCGCCAGGAGAGGAAGAGCGCAAAGTGTATGCGGCGACATACTACTATGCGGAACTCAACTGTGCCAAGATGTTACATGATCTGAATATAACATCGGAAGAGGAAGACATTCTTCCATCGGAAGAAGAAAGTATAGAGACGAAGATTGACAGGCTTGCAAAGGAACAGGAGATTGAACTGGATGCATTGCAGAAAAGGGCGGTCCTGGAAAGTGTCAAAAATGGTATATTTATACTTTCGGGCGGACCGGGGACGGGTAAGACGACTACCATCAATGTGATTATCCGGTATTTTCTGTCGGAAGGCATGGATATTTATCTGGCGGCACCGACAGGTCGGGCGGCCAAGCGTATGGCGGAGGCGACTGGTTACGAGGCAAGGACGATTCACAGAATGCTGGAGTTGAACGGCGAGGTTTCGGGGGAAGCCCGTGCAGCCAGATTCGAGAGGAATGAAAGCTGTCCGTTGGAGGCGGATGTCATTATCGTGGATGAAATGTCTATGGTGGATATTTTCCTTTTTCAGGCACTCCTGAAAGCGATCACGGTGGGAACCCGATTAATTATGGTAGGTGATGTCAATCAGCTTCCGTCGGTAGGACCGGGACAAGTTCTGCATGATATCATGAGCAGCGGGAGGTTCCCCATGGTGATGCTGGAGAAAATTTTCCGACAGGCGGGGGAAAGCGATATTGTCTGGAACGCACATCGCATTCATGCGGGAGAGAAGCTGGCATTGGATAACAAGAGTAAGGATTTCTTTTTTTTGGAAAGAAATGACACCAATGTTATATATAAGCATATGATACAGTTGATCACCGAGAAATTGCCCTCTTATGTGGGAGCCGAACCATATGATATACAGGTTCTAACGCCGATGCGCAAGGGCAAGCTGGGCGTGGAGACGCTCAATGGGATACTGCAGAGATATTTAAATCCCCCGTCGGAAGACAAAAAGGAATATACGGCGGGAGAAACACTTCTGAGAGAGCGGGATAAAGTCATGCAGATCAAGAACAACTACCAGCTTGAGTGGGAGGTTGTCAGCAAATACGGAATACCGATCGATAAGGGCACGGGAATTTTTAACGGAGATATAGGAATTATCTGGCAGATCAATGAATATGCTCATGAAGTGGTAGTCGAATTTGATGAACACAGGAGAGTCACTTATTCTTATGCGCAGTTGGATGAGATAGAATTAGCTTATGCAGTGACGATCCATAAGTCTCAGGGCAGCGAGTATCCGGCCGTGATCATGCCGATTCTGTCGGGACCGAAGCTGCTGTTTAACAGGAATTTGCTCTATACAGGAGTGACCCGGGCCAAAAATTGCGTGACAATTCTCGGAAGCCGTCGTACCATAGAAGAAATGGTGGACAATAATTTCCAGAATAGACGGTATACCGGCTTCACGGAGCGGATCAGGGAATT
>CAYXKS010000115.1:0-6097 GCA_964465725.1 uncultured Bacteroides sp.
CTATTTACTTTAGCGTGCTACTATGGTAAAATACAATTCGGATTTGCGATATGGCCGGACGATATGCTTGCTATTATAGTAAGCAATCAATTTGGGCCGGCTAAATTTCCTATCGCAGATTTGAAGGAGGACTATTATGAAAAAGAAACTTGCACTTATGCTGGCAGTATCCATGACAGTCGGCGCAGTACTGACAGGATGCGGTAATTCGTCAAACGATGCGGCTCCGGCGGCGGCAGATGCTGCAGAGGAAGCAGGAACAGAAGAAGATGCAGCAGCCGATGAAACAACTGGTACGGATGCGGCTGAGACCGACAATGCCGCTGAAGCGGACAACGCGGATGCGGATGAAACCGAGGCAGAGGGAGACACAAATCTTGTGTATGCAGTAGAAGCAGGTTCCGCTGGGGAAGCTGCAGCGGAAGAGAACGGTTTTCAGACTAATGTAGTGGCTTCTCAGGCAGATGCGCTGATGGAGGTTGCGGCCGGTACATCCGATGCAGCAATCATCGACCTGTTGATGGCAGGTGCTATGATCGGGGAAGGTACAAGCTACCCGGATATGACACATACGACAGAACTGACGACAGAAGAGTACGGTGTTGGCTGCCGTAAGGGTTCTGACCTGGCATCCTTTATCAATTTTGTACTAGGTGAGAGCTATGCGGACGGAACGATGGAGAAGACCGCCACAACCTATGGTGTACAGGAAGCGCTGGTAGAACAGCCGGCATCTGAATTCACGGAATCCGCGGAAGACAGCGATGTGGCTTACATTAAGGAAAAAGGCACGTTGATTGTAGGTATTACGGAGTTTGAGCCCATGGATTATAAGGATGAATCGGGTGAGTGGATCGGGTTTGATGCGGATATGGCCCGCCTGGTAGCCGAGAAGCTGGGTGTGGAAGCGCAGTTCGTGGTAATCGACTGGGATAACAAGATCATGGAGCTGGACTCTAAGAATATCGATGTCGTATGGAATGGAATGACATTGACCGACGAGACAAAATCGGCTATGGAATGCACGAACGCATATTGCAACAACGCACAGGTGATCGTATTACCTGCTGAATAATCAAAGAATTATAATCAAAAAGATTTATGGCTGCCTGGCTGGGATTATGCCAGGCAGCAGTGTTTGTATATGGTATTTGCATCCGTTGATTCTGAGGGTAAGGTTTGGCGTGTCCTGTCTTCTATGTAAATATTTTGCTTTGTCTGCAGCTTTTGACGTAAATGTTTTGTTATGTCCGTTGTCTTCGATATGAATGTTTTGTTATGACTGTCATCTTCGATATAAATGTTTTGTTATGCTTGTCATCTTTGGCATAAATGCTCTGTTATGCCTATAATTGTTTTATAAAAATAAAGGAGAAGAAATCATGTTTTGGAGTGTTACACAATCACTGCTTGGCGGTTTGCTGACAACATTTCGAATATTCATTTTTACACTGCTGTTTTCGCTGCCGTTTGGGCTGATTCTGGCCTTTGGTTCCATAAGCAGGTGGAGACCGCTGCGCTATCTGATACAGGTTCTTGTGTGGATCATCCGGGGTACGCCGTTGATGCTCCAGCTTATTATAATTTTTTATGGACCCGGCTTGTGGCTTGGGCATAATATCTGGAGCGGCAATGAAAGCGGGCGCATAACGGCTACCGTTGTGGCGTTCAGCATTAATTATGCCTGCTATTTCTCAGTGATTTTCCGGGGAGGCATTGAAGGTGTTCCGGTGGGACAGAGGGAAGCGGGAGAGGTGCTTGGCATGACGAAAGGGCAGATCTTCTTTAAGGTAACACTCTTGCAGATGGTGAAAAGGGTAGTTCCTCCGATGTCGAATGAAGTTATCACTCTGGTGAAGGACACTTCTCTGGCGCGGATTATTGCCGCCTATGAGCTGACTTTTGCAGGGTACTCCTTTATGAAGAGCAATGGCCTGACATGGCCGCTGTTTTACACAGGGGTGTTCTACCTGATTTTTGTAGGAATATTAACGCTGTTGTTTAATTATATTGAGCGCAAACTGGATTATTTCAAGTAATAGGTCATGGAGTTGTGGGTTGAGCAGAATTTTACTGGAAGAACAGGAATGAGACCGGAACGGAAGGGTGTAAGGAAATGGCTATTTTGGAAGTGAGAAATATAGAAAAAAGATTTGATTCCACCAAGGTGTTGAATGATGTCAGCTTCTCGTTGGAGGAGGGAAATGCGCTGGCGATTATCGGTTCTTCGGGGTCCGGCAAAACGACGCTTTTGCGCTGTCTGAATTTCCTGGAGACACCGGACAAGGGTACTATTGTCGTCAGAGGCGAGACATTGTTTGATGCTTCCATGCCGCGCAGGGAACAGGAAAAGGGACTCAGGACCAAGCGCCTGCACTTTGGGATGGTGTTTCAGTCATTTAATCTGTTTCCACAGTATACGGCACTGGAAAATGTCATGTTGTCTGAGAAGCTGCTGGCAAAAGAGAGAACGGACTTTAAGCAGAATAAGAAAGAAATTTATGAACAGATAGAGGCACATGGGGAAGCGCTGCTTGGGCAGATGGGACTGGCGGACCGTATGAATCATTATCCGCATCAGCTGTCCGGAGGGCAGCAGCAGCGTGTGGCGATTGCCAGAGCCCTGGCGCTTCAGCCGGATATACTGTGTTTTGATGAGCCTACCTCGGCTCTGGACCCGGAACTGACAGGAGAAGTATTGAAAGTCATCAGGGGCCTTGCAGATCAGAATACGACGATGATTATTGTAACTCACGAGATGGCTTTTGCAAGGGATGTCTCGGACCAGCTTATTTTCATGGATGATGGTGTGATCGTGGAGCAGGGAGATCCCAGACAGGTGATTGATCATCCGAAGGAAGAGCGGACGAAGCAGTTTTTGACAAGATATGCGCAGGGATAAATGGAAAGCCTACTGTAACAGCCTACTTGACATTTTGCGTCGAGTAGGTTGTTTTATATTCGGGATGTCATTGTGCATTGACTTAACTAACTGGCATTGTTGTCTGAGGAGTTACAAGGAAAGGGTACTGGTATGGCGGATATTAACGATTATGGATTGACTATCGAAGAAAGAAAACGGGTGACGGCGCAGCTTGAGATTGCAGCGTGGATGGGATTGATTCCTACGCCGGATCTGGAAGCGGTGGAGGAGCGGAGAAAACAGAAAAATGCGGAGATAGCACAGCGGCTGGCAGCCGGGGATGTGGTATATGGCCTGACACACTATACACCGGCCATGTATCTGCAGTATGAGCTGACCCGCTTTAAGCTGGATTATACGGTTTATGCCGGAGAAAGCATAGGAAGTTATCCTTATCGGGAGATAACAGAGGAGCAGAAGAAAGCTTTTTATGATGAAAACAGGGATTTATTCACCAGGTATTCCGGCGACAGCTTCGGATACGGAGAGGTGAGCATGATTATAGAAAAGAGGATGAGGGAGCAGGAGTATGAAGACATTGTCCAGGATTTATTATGTCAGTTCAGGGAAAGGAAATGATGAAAACGATGGAAGTATGGAAAGGCCGCTCAGGACTCTTTTTGCAGTGAATCAGATGGAACTGGGACCAGGCAGTCAGGTGCTCCTGGAGAGGGGTTCTGTGTTTCGGGGAGAGTACTTGCATCTGTCGGTTTGTGGAACGGAAGATGCGCCGATTCTGATCGGGGCTTATGGAGATGGGGCTTTGCCGAGAATCGAGGCGCAGGGACAGGGAATCTGGTATCAGGATTATGGAACAGAACTGGATTCACCGACGCACACCAGGGAAGGATATGTTTCTTCTGCAATACTTTTGTATGACTGCTCCTATATTACGGTGCAGGATATTGCTGTTACAAACAAGGCAGAGATCATGGGGGAGAGCTACGAGGCTCCTCGTAAGATGAACAGGACGGGAGTCGCCGTGGTGGCGCAGAACAGAGGGACTTTGAGGAGAATTTGTCTTGCGAATCTGGAAATAAGGAATGTGAACGGAAATGTTTATGACAAGCATATGAACAATGGCGGTATTTATTTTACCTGTCTGAGACCGGAGCATGAGGAGGAGACAGGCGTTGCCAGATATGAGGGTATAAGTGTCACCGGATGTTTCGTGCAGAATGTGAGCCGCTGGGGAATTGCCGTTGGTTACAGCTATAAGTGCCGGGAGTTTATGAAAGCGGAGCTGGAGGAGGAACTCTTTGACAGATATGGACATAAAGATATCCGGATTGCGGACAATTATGTGAAAGAAGCGGGAGGAGATGGCATCACGGTAATGTATGCGCTGCGGCCACTTGTAGAGCATAATACGGCGGATTCCTGTGCCGGCGAGATGAACGACCGGATATACAGATTCCCGGAAAACCGTGGTGGAAAAGTTGCGGCGGGGATATGGCCGTGGAAATGCAAGGACGCTCTGTTTCAATATAATGAGGTGGTGGACACACGGCTCAACCAGGACGGTATGGCCTGGGACGCGGACTCCGGGGATGGAACGGTCTATCAGTACAATTACAGCAGGTTAAATGAGGGCGGCTGTGTGATGTTCTGTCTGGAGGAGGCGGTTCACAATACCTTTCGCTATAATGTGAGCTATGACGATTTGGGAGGTACGATCAGCCCATCCATGAATCCGGATGCTTATCTTCATCACAATACTTTTATCAAAAGAAAAAATGTTCCCTTTGTGAGGGAACATATGGATGGCGGAAAGTATGTGGAAGAGGAGAATGAGATTGTCACTCTTCCTCTTTTGCAAAAAGGTCATCTCTTGTAAGATTCTGCAGCCACTTTCCGCTGCGGTAACGCCTGATCACCCATGGCCATTTCACAAATTCATCGGTACACAACAGAAAATAGACCACCAGTACCGGCAGCTTAAACACAAAGGCGGAGATAAATCCCAGGGGAACCGCGTAACACCACATGTCTATGGTGTCACAGATCAGGCCGAACTTCGTATCTCCACCGGAACGGAAGACACCCGCAATCAGAGTCGTGTTGACGGCGGCGCCCATGACATAATAGCTGTTGATGAGCAGCATGTATTTCAGGTAGTGCATCGCCGTGTCCGTCAGGGAGGCGAAATGTAGTACAAAGGGCGTGACAGCCAGGATGATGGCTCCGCCTATGGCGCCGGTGATAATGGTCAGCTTTATCAGCTTGGAGGCATAGAGCCTGGTGCGCTCCATATCATTCTGTCCCATCACGTTGCCGAGCAGGATGCCGCCTGCACTGGCGGTTCCGAAACAGAGTACCGTACCGAAGTTGCGGACTACGACAACCAGGGAATTGGCAGCCACTGCATCCGTGCCCAGATGTCCGAGAATGACTGAGTACATGGAGAAAGCAACGCTCCAGGATATATCATTGGCAAGTGCCGGCAGCGACAGGTGGACGAAATCTTTCAACAGTACTTTATGACGGATAAATATGTATGCCAGATTCAGTTTGAGATCCTTGCTGCGCATGGATACCAAAAAGCAGCCAAGCAGCTCCACTATTCTGGAGACAGCTGTAGCGATTGCGACGCCGGTTGCCCCCAGACGCGGCATACCGAATAATCCGAAAATAAAAACAGCATTCAGGAATACATTCAATGAGAATGCGACGATGTTCAGTATCATGGAGATTTTGACCTGCCCGATGCTCCTGAGGACAGACAGATAGATTTCCGCAATCGCCCAGCATAGATAAGTCACGGACATAATCTTCAGATAGCCGGCGCCGATCCGGATCAGTTCTGCGTCTGTCGTAAAAAGACGCATCATCAGATCCGGTGCAAACAAGGCAAAGGCGGAAAAAATCATCGAGATCAGCAGGGAAAACCGAAGTGCGATTCCCTCGATTACCTGGATTGCCCGCATATCCTTCTTGCCCCAGTACTGTGCGCTCAGGATTGTTGCGCCGGTGCCGAGTCCATAAAAGACCATATGAAGAACGTTTGCGTAGTTGGAGGCAAGCGAAACGGCTGAGATTGATGACTGACCGACGTAATTCAGCATGACAACGTCCGCGGAACTGACGGCGGCACTCAGCAGATTTTGTATGATGATAGGGATTACCAGCGTTAAAATCTGGGGATAAAAGTTGTCTTTGGTGTTCCTGGTGTTC
>CAYXKS010000115.1:6197-9384 GCA_964465725.1 uncultured Bacteroides sp.
TGGTGTTCCTGGTGTTCATAGTACTCTCCGTTCCGCTGCCAATGCAGCAAAAATTATGCAATGTTATATAAGAATACTCTCGCTGTGGGGATTTTGTCAATATACGATTTTACATTATTTACTTCATTTTGCTACTATATTAAAAGGAAACTATATGGTATAATTTGTTGTGTTTGAAAGTGCAGTTTTGAGAGGGAAACAGAATGACATTTACTTCTTTTGAATTCTTGATCTTTTTTCCCATTGTGGCGCTGATGTATTATGTTATCCCGCGGAGGCTGCGGCTTGGGTGGCTTTTGTTTGCCAGTTATTATTTCTATATGAGTTGGAACGTTGGATATGGATTTCTCCTGCTTGGCATTACGGGTTTGACATATTGCGGGGCAAGGGGAATCGCGGGCTGCAGGAATGTAGAGAAGACGGAAGCTCTTAACAAACCATGGATGAAAAAGAAGAGCTGTATGATTCTAATGGCCGTGCTAACTTTCGGTGCCCTGGTTTTTTTCAAATATTTTAACTTTTTGGCAGGCAACGTCAATACAGTGCTTGGCAGGCTGCACTTCGGGCGGATGATTCCTCAGGTGGATTTGATTTTACCGTTAGGCATTTCTTTTTATACATTTCAGGCGTTCGGCTATCTGATGGATGTATATCGGGGGAAAACAGAGCCCGAAAAGAACTTTCTCCGGTTTGCGCTGTTCCTCTCTTTCTTCCCAACCCTGGTTTCAGGCCCGATCGAGAGATCTGATAATCTGCTTGCACAGCTTAAGAATCCTGAGCGGACAGTATTTAAGCCTGAAAATGTGAAGAGAGGTCTGTGTCTGATGCTCTGGGGATATTATCTGAAGCTCGTTATGGCGGACCGGATAGCGGTTTTCGTTAATTCCGTGTACAGTCAGGAGACGGACGGTGCCTGTATTCTGATTGCTACTATGTTGTATGGGATACAGATTTACTGTGATTTTGCGGGATATTCCACTCTGGCCATAGGCGCAGGTAAAGTAATGGGGTTTTCTTTAAAGGAAAATTTCCGTGCTCCTTATCTGTCTTTTTCGGTCAGTGAGTTCTGGCGGAAATGGCATATGTCGTTGACGGGGTGGTTTCGGGATTATTTGTATATACCGCTTGGCGGAAGTAGGAAGGGCAGGATAAGAAAATATAGAAATATCATGATTGTCTTTCTGGTCAGCGGACTTTGGCACGGCGCGGGGTGGAAGTATATAATCTGGGGAGGGCTGAATGGGTTATACCAGGTGGCTGGGGACCTGTTTGGACCGTTCCGGGAGAGGATTTCTGCCAGATTGTGGAGAGATCGTTTCAAAGGGTTTCGCAAGGTGTGTTGCTGTATCGCTACTTTTGTGCTGGTGGATTTTGCATGGATGTTTTTCAGAGCGGACAGCACCGGCAAAGCTGTCAGAATGTGTAAAAAAATGCTGACGGAATTTCACCTCTCCTCATTGATTGAGGGAAAGCTATATTCCTTTGGACTAGGCCAGGTGGAATTCGGCTTTATGATTCTGACTGTTTTGCTGTTGTTTGTGGTGGACTTGCTCCATTATCGTGGTAGGAGTATATTTAATCTGATGAGGGGGTGGCATTGGGCGGTAAACACCTGCCTGTGCGCGGGAATGCTGATGGTAATTCTCATTTTTGGCATATATGGAGTGAACTATAATGTGGGGACATTCATTTATTTTGCATTCTAAGAAGATTTTGCTGTTTGCTGTAATAGTCATTACGACGACGTATGTGATGAACTATCTGTATTTGGATGATACGGATGAGTTTTCCAGATATATGTTGCATGAGCTGTATGAGCAGGATGAGAACATTGACCGGCTCTATCTGGGGTCTTCCCACGTCTTCTGCGACGTCAATCCGGCTGTGCTTGATGATGTTAATGGGGATAATAATTTCAATCTGGCGACGGGAAACCAGCAGTTGATTGCATCTTACTATCTTCTGAAGGAGGCGGATAAGAAACATGATATAAAGCAAGTATATCTTGATATGTACTATGTTTGCACTACCGCAGGAATGGGCAATTTACATGATTATGACGCAATTCCGCATAGCTGGATTGTTCTGAATGAGATGAAGCCTTCCCTGAACAAATTTTCCTATATGATAAATCTAAGTGAGCCGCGGTATTACTATTTGACGTTTCTTCCCTTTATCCGCTATAAAGAGCAGTTATTTCAGCCGGGATATGTCAAGGATATTGTCGCGAGGAAACAAGAGAAAACATGGAAGAATCGGGAGTATTATCACATCAGAAAGATGGAAAATGGGGAGTTCATCATGAAAAGCGGGGAGAAAGGTTTTATGGTTAACTTCGGAACACCGGAACAGGGAGGTTTTTATGACAGAGCTTCAGGTGTTCCACTAAAAGAAAATCCAGTCGCAGAGGAGTCTATAGAGTATCTTGTAAAAATCGTAGATTACTGCAAGGAAAATGATATTGCGTTGACCTGGATCACTTGCCCGGTGTCCGACTATCAGTTAGTTGGGATAGACACTTATGACTACTATGTGGAACAGATGAGGGATCTGTCGATGCAATATGGCATACCCTGGTATGATTTTAATCTGTGTAAAAAGGAGTATCTGGATCTTTCTTCAAAACAATACTGGTCTGATAAAGGTCACTTAAATTCGGTTGGAGCGGAGCTGTTTACGAGGTTTATGGGAGAGTTGCTACAGGCTGAGGAGAATGGGGACAGGACTTATGCAGATTGCTTCCACAACAGCTATGAAGATAAGATATCTGCTGCCAGGGAAGAAATATTTGGCCTTGAAATCGTGGATTCGGATGAATATGAAAAATTCCTGCCGGATGTGGAGCCGGAGAGACAGGGGGAGTATGCAATCTATAAAATTCGTCCCGTGACGAATGCGGCGCCGGGGGATGTAGAGATACATGTCTGCCTGGTGACGAGAGAGGAAGATGAAGAGTGGGACTATGGAAGAAGAAGTTATGCAGACGGGGATGAGCTGGAAATAATTTATGATGGAAATGACGGATATGTCATATTGGGTGCCGGGGAGCATGGATATCTTTATGTAGAAGCGAAATTGCGGGGTGCGGCGGAGACAAAGAACTGGGCGGAAGTTGAGTACTAAATGGATTGGAGGTTGGAACTAATGTTAATTAATAGGCTAAGCCGGACGCACCTGACATTGTGTA
>CAYXKS010000116.1:0-7383 GCA_964465725.1 uncultured Bacteroides sp.
TGCCGGCGTTTGGGGGCGGCCCTCAGGACAACTACACAATATCAGGTGCTGTGTACTGGCACAATTTATAGTACATTTTTTGAAACCTTGAAATATTGAAATTGTGAAATGATTTGCGGACTTAATAGTTACAATTAGATTCCAAAAAGTTAAGTAAGGAATTAATCAATTGAGAAAAGAATGAATTAGACAGACGGGAAAATGATATACCCAGAGAAGTTGAGATAGATAATAAAAAATAGATAGGATATAGAGAACATAATAAATGTATGATGAAATTTGGGGATAAAAGCGAATGCCGGAAAGTAAGATAGAGGAGATTGGTAAAGTAAAACTGGATTTGACACATTATCCGGGAGAGGATTTGTATTGTGATGGGGATGTGGAGGATGAATTGCTGGATATCACCCGTAATTATTCTTCGGTGGAGTACCAGGGGATTATAGAGGAGCGGGGGAGCTGGCCGATTCTGTATCACTTGTCTGCCTTGAGAGAGAATATTGTAGAGTGGCTACCGATTCGAAAGGATATGAAGGTGCTGGAAGTCGGTTCCGGATGTGGGGCGATAACGGGCGTGTTGGCTCGTAAGGCTGCGGAGGTGACTTGTATTGAGCTGTCCGGAAAGCGGAGCAGGATCAATGCATATCGCCATATGGAGGCTGATAACGTGACGATACATGTGGGAAATTTTCAGGATATCGAACCTGATCTGCCCTGTGACTTCGATTATATCTGTCTGATCGGTGTATTTGAGTATGCACAGGCTTATATTGATTCGGAACATCCGTATGAGAGTTTTTTGAATATCATCAGGAAGCATTTGAGAGCGGATGGGCATATTGCCATCGCCATAGAGAATAAATTTGGACTGAAATATTGGGCTGGATGCAGGGAAGACCACCTTGGAACGTATTTTTCTGGGCTTGAGAATTATCCGGACGGGGGCGTGGTGAGGACTTTTACAAGGGATGGATTGCTTGGGATCGCCAGACGGTGCGGCTTTGCGCAGGCGCAGATGTATTATCCTTATCCGGATTATAAGTTTATGACGAGTCTTTACTCTGATGAGAGGCTTCCACGGGTGGGGGAATTATCTTCTAATCTACGGAATTTTGACAGGGATAGGCTACAGTTGTTTGATGAGAAGAAAGTTTTTGATACGATTATACAAGAGAAACAGTTTCCTCTGTTCTCCAATTCCTATATGATGCTGCTGGGGCCGACGTTGGAAGAACAGTATGTGAAGTATTCCAATGACAGAAAGTCGGAATTCTGTATTAAGACTGTGCAGAGAAATGACCGGGGACAGAAGCAGCCAGATCGGGCACAGAAGGCGGGTCAGATACAGGACGGCCAAGCACAGCCGGAACAGGCACAGAAAGCGGGTCAGATACAGGATGGCCAAGCACAGCCGGATCAGGCGCAGAAAGTGGATCAGATACAGAACGGTCAAGTACAGACAGGCCGGGTACAAATGGAGCAGGGGATAATTATCGAGAAATATCCGCTGTCAGAAGCAGCCTGGAAGCATATTGAGAATACTGCTGGGATGTATGAGAAGTTGACGGCGCGATATGAGGGCAGTGGGTTGTCTGTCAATCGATGCAGACTGGAGAAGACAGAGGAAGGCGTTCCCTGTCTGCGGCTGGAATTTCTTGAGGGCAGAAGGCTGGAGGAAATGCTGGATGATTGTCTGGAGAAGAACGATATAGATGGTTTTCAAAGTCTGTTTGGGGAATACCTGAAGAGAATTTCATACGGTGAGGGCAGTAAGGTTTCGGATTATGATCTGATTTTTGCTAATATTATCATTCCGGGTGATATTAATAGCGAGTGGAATATTATCGATTATGAGTGGAGTTTTGACAGAGAAATAGATGCGAAAGAGATTGCATTTCGTTCAGTGTACTGCTATCTGCTGGAAAATGAGAAAAGAAACAGATTAAATCTTGATTTGATAATGGGAAATCTTGATATTACTCAATCAGATGCGGAGCAGTACCGTAGGCAGGAGATGGAATTTCAGCAGTATGTGACTGGTAAGCATATGTCCATGGCGCAGATACGCGAGGCAATCGGAAATCCCATCTATACGGTGGAGGATTTCTGTAGAGTGCAGGAGAAATCGGACGGAAGAGACCGGATACAGATCTATGAAGATACAGGCAGAGGATTCCAGGAAGAACAGTCGTTTTTTTTAGATGTGACTGCGATGGAGCAGGTGTATGTCACGCCGGAAGGAATGACAGAAGTAGAGGTAGTGATTGATGGAGGAAGGAGCGCTCTCAGGATCGATCCATGCAGTGACTTTTGCGTGGTGTATATCCAGGAGCTGAAGTGGAATGGGACGGACATACCGCTTAAGGGGCGTCAGGTACAAGTCAATGGATTCAAGGCGGGAGAGAATACCTATGTCTTCCCGACAAGAGATCCGAATATTACGGTTTTGGTGGCAGGGATGCCGGGTGGAGAGCGCAATTTGCTTCGAATCGTGATGGCAGTGACAAGGCTGCCGGAAGAGACAACAAAGCATTTGCAGAAAAGGGGACTGTTTTAACATATGAGCAGGGGAGCAGAGCATTATAATTGGGCGGCCTACTATGAGGCGGCTTATGAGAAAGAACGCAAACAGAATATCGTGCTGGCGGAGAGAATTGCCGATGCGGAGAGAAGACAGGCTGACTTAAGTGACAACCTGGACCGTATTTGTGCGACTCCTTTCTGGAAAATGACTGTGCCTTTCCGGACACTGCATGAGAATATAAAGGATCGTCTGCAGCAGCATAGAGATAAGGACAGGTGTTCAGTGATGAACGCCTGTCTTCTGCGTTATACGGAAGAAGTCCAGCGGCAGAAACTCGCTTATCGGGAATGGATTAGGAAGGAAGAAGGAGACAGAAACAGTGACGGGCGATATTTAAATAATGATGCCATTCCTGTAAGTGAATGGGAGGCAGTCAGAATACCAGAGTCTGATATTGTTCTCTTAACATATGGAGGAGGTGTACTTGCTCCGGATATCTTCACGAAAATTAAATCATATTTTGACCAAAACAAATCGTGTGTTATAGCATATACGGATGAAGATTTCTATTGGGAGAATCTATCGCATCGTATGCAACCTTGGTTTAAACCGTGTTATTCGCCGGATACCCTGTTATCTTATAATTGTTGGGGACATCTAGTAGCGGTAAAAGAGGATTTACTGACAGAAGTGTTGAAAGAAGATGGCGTGCGCGGCAAGATTTTGATGGACAGTATTCTACCTCGAGGCCGGGATCAGGGGGAAGGCAAGTTACAAGAAAGTAAATTACAAGGTAGTAAACTACAAAAAAGCGAATTACAAGAAAACAGGTTGCAGGAAAGTAAATTACAAGAAAGCAAAATACAAGAAAACAAACTACAGGAAAGTAATTCGCAGGATAGAAGTTTATCGGATGACGAGGAGAAGAGCGATGCCGTAAAGCTGGCAATCAGATTTTATAATTTGTGCCTGTATCTGGAGGAAGCGGTGATAAGACAATGTCAACTGCGTGGGACACCGGCTTCTGATAATATTTGTCATATTCCGGGTGTTCTTTTTCATCGGCGCTATGAGCCGGACGAGAAGGTAAGAGAGAAAATAGCAGAGTGTGATACTGAGGAAGAACGATATATAAAGGCTGAGGAGTATCTTAAGGAAGAACTGGAAGGCGGACTTCATCTGATAGGCTCCGGGGCGGAGTATGTGGCTGTGCGTGAGGCGGCCCTGTACAGGCGCGGAAAGCGGGGAAGCCTGCAGTGCGGGCCGGAACCTGATATTTACCATATTGTATACGATACGTCCATATCGGGCAGAGACCGATGCGCCCGGGCACAGAGCGTGGACGGGCATATCCAGCCGCACCCACTGGTTTCTGTGGTGATTCCTTCCAGGGATCATCCGGAAGTGCTGGAGCAGTGTCTTAAGTCTTTTCGCAAGAAAACGCTTTATGATTATTATGAGTGGATCGTGGTGGATAACGGCAGCAATGAGGAAAACCGGAATAAGATTGCAAAGCTGCAGAAGGAATACAAATTTCTCTATTTATATGAAGAGATGCCTTTTAACTTCTCCAAAATGTGTAATATGGGCGTGGCGCGGGCGAAGGGAGATTTGATTCTTCTGTTGAACGATGATATAGAGATCATAGAGAAGAGTTGGCTGGGACGTATGGTAGGGCAGGCGCTCCAACCTCATGTAGGGGCGGTGGGTGCCAAACTTTGGTATGCAGGTACAAGACAGATCCAGCACGTGGGCATTACAAATCTGCGGATCGGTCCGTCCCACAAACTTGTCACTTTTAAAGATGATCAGGACTATTATTATGGCCGTAACCGTGTGGTCTATGATATGATCGGCATAACGGCGGCTTGTCTGATGGTGACGAAGAGAAAGTATGAGGAAGTGGGCGGTCTGGATGAGGATATGGCCGTCTCCTACAACGATGTCGATTTCTGCTTTAAACTGTGGGAAGCCGGATATTATAACGTGCTTCGCAATGATGCCGTCCTGTATCATCATGAATCGTTGAGCCGTGGCCTGGATGAGCATGACGAGAATAAGTGGGAGAGACTGCTCTCGGAGAAGAGAAATCTCTATGCAAGGCATCCGCAGTTGGATGGAAAAGATCCTTTTTATCATGAAGAACTTATAGACAACGCCTCTGATTACAGGTGTAATTATAAATTTGACTATGAAGATTCTAAGCATACAGTGGAGGTTATGCCGCTGCAGGGCGAGGTATCGGGAGCAGGGAAAGAGGAACGGCTTAAGCTGATTGTGGACAGGGCGGAAATGCAGCACAAGATTCAGGAGGCGGAAGAGGATATTGTCTGGATCATGGGGTGGTGCTATGTGCCGGGTGCGGATAACGCTTTTTATGATAAGAAAATTGTGCTGCAGAGGATGGATGGTGGCGGCTATACTGCAGTTCCTGCGGATTGGAACCGTAAGGATGTGGAGGAGAGCCTACGTGGAGAACAGCATATTGAGCTGGCTGGTTTTGTGGCACGTGTGCTTAAGAGGGATCTGCAGGCCGGAACTTATCGGATTGGTATGCTGTGCACGAACCGGGTATATGGGGATAAGGCGTTTGCATGGAGTGAGAGAGGAATTAAGATTTCAGGTGAGTAGAGGTAACAGCTCGGTTCAGGACTTTGCATTTGGCAACTTCAACAAAGGCGATTTGGAATGGAAAAAATCCGTAACGATGAAGCCGAAAGCTGAACTGTTGCAAGTAGAGTAGGAGAAGCCGGAAAGGAATTATATCATATATGGGACAAAAAGAGCAGAGTCAGATGACGGAGGAAGAAGCCCTTCGGTTTTACAGGGATGCCTATGAGAGGGAGCGAAAGAAGAGTCGTTTCCTTACAGAACGTCTGGCAGAGGAATCATATAAGAATACAGAACTGGAGAAGAAACTGCTTGGCATCAAGGAGACTTTTCTCTGGAAATTATCCAAACCGCTCAGAAGCCTTGTCCACTGGGTGCACCGCACGAAAGAGCGTGTCGGGCGCTATGGCGATCTGAAGGGGATCCTGCGTAAGCTGAATGCCAAAGGAATCGAGAGAAAGGCGCGCATCCAGCACGGAACGGCAAGCTTTCCTGATGCGGAGGAGGCGAAACGGCAGCGGGAGACGAAGTTCGACAGAAATATTAAGTTTAGTATCTTGGTGCCGCTCTATAACACACCGGAGAAATTTCTGCGGCAGGCAATCGAGTCGGTGACGGCGCAGACCTATGCAGGCTGGGAACTCTGTCTTGCGGATGGTTCCGATGCGCAGCATACCGATGTGGAGCGGATCTGTAAGGAATATGCGGCATCAGATGACCGCATCCGCTATCGGAAGTTAGCCAGGAATGAAGGAATATCCGGCAATACCAATGCCTGTCTGGATATGGCCACAGGTGAATATATTGCCCTTTTTGACCATGATGATGTGTTGCATCCCAGCGTGCTTTACGAGTATATGAAGGTTATTTGTGAGAAGGGAGCCGATTATATTTACTGTGACGAGGCTACTTTTCAGGGAAACAAGACGATTGACGATATGATTACCCTGCATTTTAAGCCGGATTTCGCGCCGGATAATCTGCGGGCCAATAATTACATCTGCCATTTCAGCGCTTTTGACAGAAAACTGCTTCAGTGTATGCCGCTGTTCCGATCAGAGTTTGACGGCAGCCAGGACCATGACATGATCCTGAGGCTGACTGACAGAGCCAGGTGTGTGGTGCATGTGCCGAAGCTGCTCTATTACTGGCGCTCCCATGAGGGAAGTGTGGCGTCAGACATCAATGCCAAGAGTTATGCCATCGATGCGGCTAAAGGGGCTGTGGCGGCTCATTTAAGACAGCATGGATTTGAGAATTTTGAGATTACTTCGACGAAGGCGTTTGAAACTATTTTCAGGATCAAGTATGAGATACAGGGAAATCCCAAGGTAAGTATCATCATTCCCAACAAGGATCACCTGGAGGATCTGCAGCGCTGTATCACTTCGATTCTTGATAAAAGCACTTATGATAATTATGAGATTATCGTGGTGGAGAACAATAGCGTTACCGATGAGATCTTCGAATATTATAAGAAAATACAGGAAAATTCCAATATCAGAGTGATTACTTATGAGGGAGAGTTCAACTATTCCCGAATCAATAACCTGGGCGTAGAGAATGCTCAGGGAGAGTATATTCTTCTTCTGAATAATGACACGAAGGTGATCACGTTAGACTGGATTGAAGAACTGCTTATGTATGCCCAGAGGAGCGACGTAGGCGCTGTTGGAGCGAAGCTCTATTATGAGGATAGAACGATCCAGCATGCGGGCGTGGTGCTGGGACTGGGACAACACAGGACGGCGGGGCACAGCCATTACCGCGTCAGCAGCAACAATTTAGGATATATGGGCAGGCTCTGCTATGCGCAGAATGTAATGGCGGTGACGGGCGCTTGTCTGATGATGAAAAAGTCACTGTTTACTGAGCTGGGCGGCCTGGATGAAAGCTTTGCAGTGTCTCTGAATGATGTGGATCTGTGCGTGAGGGCGTGGAAAGCAGGATATGTGAATGTGTTCACGCCTTTTGCGGAGCTGTATCATTTCGAGTCGGTTTCCCGGGGACTGGATGATTCCGGGGAGAAGGCGCAGCGGTATGACAGGGAGTCGGAAGCGTTCCGGGCGAAGTGGAAAGAACTGCTTGCGCAGGGAGATCCTTATTACAATGTGAACTTTTCGCTGGACAGGAGTGATTTTGCGCTGCGTACTGGTTTATCCAAATAATATTGAAACCGAACTGTTACGTAAAGATGGTCCGAATTTGTAAAATAGGTTTACGCACAGAACTACGTTGTGGTAAAATAA
>CAYXKS010000116.1:7483-9377 GCA_964465725.1 uncultured Bacteroides sp.
TTTGTTTGTGTAGAAGCGGCACAGATTCTTAACGGAAACGCTTCAGAATGGAGGAAAAGATGGGATATCAGGAACAATTTAATTTTTGGGTGGAAGATTCTTATTTTGACGATGCGACCAAGCAGGAATTGCTGGCGATCAGAAATGATGAGAAAGAGATTGAAGAGCGCTTTTACAAAGACCTCGAATTCGGAACAGGTGGCCTGCGCGGCGTGATCGGCGCGGGAACAAACCGCATGAATATCTATACGGTCCGTAAGGCTACACAGGGTCTTGCTAATTACATAAAGAAACAGGGCGGCGAGGAGAAGGGCGTAGCGATCGCTTATGATTCCAGAAGAATGTCTCCCGAATTTGCAGACGAGGCGGCGCTGTGTCTGGCGGCCAACGGTATCAGGGCTTATGTGTTCGACGCTTTGAGGCCCACACCGGAATTGTCTTTCGCGCTGCGTGAATTGGGATGTATATCCGGTATCGTTATCACGGCAAGCCACAATCCGCCGGAGTATAATGGTTATAAGTGCTATTGGGAAGATGGAGCGCAGGTTGCGGCGCCCAGGGATAAAGAGATTATCACGGAAGTAAAGAATGTGACGGATTATCACGATGTGAAGACCATGGACAAAGAGGAAGCGAAGAAAGCGGGACTCTATGTTGTGATCGGCAAGGAAATCGATGATAAGTATATGGTGGAACTGAAGAAGCAGATTATCCATCCGGAGATCATTCAGGAGATGGCGGAGGATATGAAGATTGTTTACTCGCCTTTCAACGGGACGGGTAATGTGCCGGTCAGAAGAATCCTTTCGGAGCTTGGTTTCAAGAATGTGTATGTAGTGCCTGAGCAGGAAAATCCTGATCCTGATTTTACCACGTTGGAGTATCCGAATCCGGAAGATCCCAAGGCATTTACACTGGCACTTAAGCTGGCGAAGGAGAAGAATGCGGATATCGTTCTTGCGACGGACCCGGATGCGGACAGACTGGGTATTTACGCGCTGGATACCAAGTCCGGAGAGTATGTTCCTTTTACAGGAAATATGTCCGGTATGCTGATTGCGGAATATATTCTGAGGGAGAGGACGCTTACGGGTAAGATGCCTGAGAATCCGGCGCTTGTTACGACTATCGTTACCACGAATATGGCTCGCGCCATTGCCAACGACTATAAAGTAAAGTTCATAGAAGTGCTGACAGGATTTAAGTATATCGGAGAACAGATCAAACTGTTCGAGCAGAGCGGCTCTAACAATTATGTATTCGGTCTGGAAGAGAGCTATGGCTGTCTGGCAGGTACACATGCGAGAGATAAGGACGCCATTGTCGCTGTTATGTGCCTGTGCGAAATGGCAGCCTGGTGCAAGAAGAATGGCAAGACCGTATGGGATCAGATGATTACATTATATGAGAAATATGGTTATTTTAAAGAGACGCAGTATGCGATCACTATGAAGGGAATCGATGGCGCGAAGCAGATTGCTGAGATCATGGACAAACTCAGGAAAGACCCGCCGAAGAACTTCGGTGACCTGAAGGTGAAGGAGTTTAGGGATTACGATACAGGCAAGACATTGAATCTGGAGACAGGTGAGGCCGGTGAGACAGGACTTCCGCAGTCCAACGTGCTGTATTTCGACCTGACCAATGATTCCTGGTGCTGTGCACGTCCATCTGGTACAGAACCGAAGATTAAGTTCTATATGGGTGTGAAGGGAACAAGCCTCGAGGACGCACAGGAGAAGGTAAATAAGTTGACGGAAGATTTGAAGGCATATCTGTAATAAGAAGTGTTTAAGGAACATTGGAATAATTATCGCCCTGCGGGATATGCAGGGCGATGGTTGTTTTAGGAATGGTTTGTTAAGGTTATTGGCTGATCCGGACGCGCCAGACA
>CAYXKS010000117.1:0-2526 GCA_964465725.1 uncultured Bacteroides sp.
TTCCATCCGGATATTCAAATACATAAATAGAATATCCGTTTTCTTTCTGCTCATATTCTTTTGGTAAGTATTCCACAGGGAATGCAATCTCTTCCTCCTTTATGAATTGCAGGAAAACATACGCAATCTTTTTCTCTCCTAATAGCAGGGCATATTCGTAGCAGTGATTGTCAGCATCTATCGTTACATAGGCTGGATATGAGAAAGAATCCGTATCATACACAATGGACTGTATTTTGTCCTCATATTCCTCATGTATTCCCTCCAAACGTTCAATTTCCCTTAAATAATCGTCCTCTTCATAACTGCACTCAAGATAAATCTGCGCTGTCGGGTCGAGAAAAGTGTCAGCATAATAATACGAATACTCATATACTTCCATGTTATCGCTTAGTTGTCCGGGGAAGATGTCCAGCTTGCTATATCCGTTACTATGCCACCTCCTTCTTGCGCTTTCCATTTATATGACACACAGAATGTATAAACGTTACAAAATTACTACAAATTTATTTATTTTCGTTGTATAATAAATCTGACGTATAAAGTCACTCTCTTTCGTATATTCTTGTGCGCAAGCTTATTATACATTAGAAAGTGCCTTTTGCGTTGCTCCTCCCTGGAAAATTGTGAGATGGTGTTATGGAGATGTTACTATTCACGTCTGATATGTCGCGAGGTGTTTATTGTGAGTGGAGCAAAGCGGAAGTCACAGAAAACCTGAGTTGGAGAGACGAAAAGAATGGGATAATAGCTTTATGGAGGGATCATATGGCGTTTAAGAATAAACTGGGTATTAATGATTCTGCAGAACTTGCAAGAGTAGAAGAGAAAATCAGTAAAACCAAGGCGATTGAACTGTATGAGAACAATGTTGTTGAAGAAGACGAAATTGGAAAGTTTTCCGGACTTGTAAAGATTCATAAATTATTATTTGACGAGATATATGATTTTGCCGGAAAAGTGAGGACTGTGAATATTGCAAAAGGGAATTTCAGATTTGCCCCGGCAATGTATTTAGACGCTGCAATCAAACATATTGACGATATGCCGCAGTCAACATACGACGAAATTATTGAAAAATATGTGGAAATGAATGTAGCACATCCCTTCAGAGAAGGCAATGGTCGCAGTATGCGCATATGGCTTGATTTAATTTTGAAAAAAGAATTGAAGGTGGTAATTGATTGGAATAAAGTTGATAAAGAAGATTATTTTCTTGCCATGGAGAGAAGTACGATCAAAGATGTGGAAATTAAGATTTTATTAAAAGATGCATTAACGAATCAGATAGATGACAGGGAAGTATATATGAAGGGAATTGACGCAAGCTATTACTATGAGGGATATAATGTCTATAAGGCGGAAGATTTGTAGGTAGGTGTATCTTGCAGGAAGTTTTTAGATTGCAAAGTTTTACTTGACAAACAATTAAATAAATGCTTAAATGTTCATATAAAGAAAATATATACGGTTTGCGGACGATTCTTCTGAGATGGTCCATGTATTGTCTGTGCTATCTTCACCAGATGACATTGACAGAGACATACCAGCTTACAAATTCGTAAAACAGGCCGTGACAATATGGAGGTATATCATGACGAGGAAACAAAAGAAAGTATTGGTTCGAATTATCATAGCAGCAGTTTTGACGATTGGTTTAAGCTTTGTCCACATATCGGTTCCATCGGTGCGGCTGGCGCTCTTCCTCATACCATATCTCATCATTGGATATGATATTTTGAAAAAGGCGGCTTTGGGTATCGTACACGGTGAGGTTTTTGATGAAAATTTCCTGATGGCGGTAGCCACCCTGGGCGCTATTGCATTAGGAGAATATGTGGAAGGCACAGCCGTTATGCTTTTTTACCAGATTGGAGAATTATTCCAGAGCTATGCTGTGGGCAAGAGTCGCAGAAACATCACCGCACTTATGGATATCCGGCCGGATTACGCCAATGTGGAGCAGGACGGGGTCTTGGTTCAGGTGGACCCGGACGAGGTGGCGCCGGGTACAGTGATCACTGTACAGCCCGGAGAGAAAGTACCTATTGACGGTGTGATTGTGGAGGGAGCTTCGACACTGAACACCAGTGCATTGACCGGGGAGAGTCTTCCCAGAGAAGTGGCGGAAGGTGATGAAGTGATCAGTGGATGTGTGAATATGTCCGGTGTGCTTCGTATGCGCACGACGAAAGAGTTCGGTGAATCCACTGTATCAAAGATACTGGATTTGGTGGAGAACTCCAGCATGAAGAAGTCCAGATCAGAAAATTTTATCACCAGATTTGCCAGATATTATACACCTGCGGTTTGCTTCGGTGCGTTGGCGCTGGCGATCCTGCCGCCTGTTATCAACATGGTAATGGGGCAGGCAGCTAATTGGTCACAATGGATCATCCGCGCGTTGACAACGTTGGTAATCAGTTGTCCCTGTGCCCTGGTGATTTCTATTCCCCTGAGTTTCTTCGGAGGAATTGGAGGAGCATCTGCCAAGGGGATACTGATTAAGGGTTCCAATTATCTGGA
>CAYXKS010000117.1:2626-9327 GCA_964465725.1 uncultured Bacteroides sp.
ACCGGATACATTTTGATTTCAGATGTGGTGAAGGAAAACGCAAAGAAAGCTGTTTCGGCGTTGAAATCAACAGGTGTCAGAAAAGTAGTTATGTTAACTGGTGATGCCAGGGCTGTGGCGGAAGCTGTGGCAGAAGAAATCGGTGTGGATGTTGTGAAGAGTGAGCTGCTTCCAGCGGATAAGGTGACAGAAGTGGAGTCTTTGCTTGCATCCAGGGAGCGGAATGAAAAGCTGGCTTTTGTCGGAGACGGCATCAATGACGCGCCGGTGCTTTCCAGAGCAGATCTGGGGATTGCCATGGGAGCCATGGGAGCTGATGCGGCGATCGAAGCCGCAGATATCGTATTGATGGATGACAATCCGGAGAAAATCGCAACGGCTATCGGGATTTCCAGGAAGACACTGCGGATTGTACACCAGAATATTGTCTTTGCACTGGCGGTTAAGTTCATTTGTCTTGGCCTCGGTGCCGTGGGAACGTTGAATATGTGGTGGGCGATTTTCGCAGATGTGGGCGTTATGATTATTGCGGTGCTGAATGCGACCAGGGCATTGTATTATAAAGAAAAATAAGATATGGATGATAAAAACCGGTAAAGACAGAGTATGATAGTAAACGAATCACAAGCTGGTAATAGCGGAAAATGATAGTAGATGAGCTATAAACCGGTAAAGGTGAAGAACGATAATAGATGAACTATAAACCGGTAAAGGTGAAGAACGATAATAGATGAACTATAAACCGGTAAAAGTGAAGAACGATAGTAGATGAATTATAAACCGGTAAAAGCAAAGATAAATAGTAGATGAATTATAAACCAGTAAAAGATAAAAATGTCAGTAAACGAATCGCAAACCAGCAAAAGCGAAGGAATGGAATAAAGACGGAGGCAGCAGAGTAGGAATGTCAGAAGAGAAAAACAAAAAATTGGTCACGAAGGATCTTCCTCACGATCACGGGCAGAATATAGACAGAGTGTTGGCGAAACTACCTGACCAGGAGGAGTGTATACAGGTAGCTGAGATGTTTAAGCAGATCAGTGACGGCACAAGACTAAGGATCTTGTGGCTTCTGTGCCACTGTGAGACATGTGTCAGCAATATTGCGTCGATTATGGACATGAGTGACCCGGCAGTGTCCCATCATCTGAAACTTCTTCGGAAAAGCGGGTTGATTGTCAGCAGGCGGGATGGAAAGGAAATATACTATAAGCTGGCGGATACGGAACAGGCGCAGCTTGTGCATCGGGCCTGTGAGGATATGTTCCGGATCGGGTGCCCGTTGGAGTGATATAGGTCAGGGATGTTTGCCGACCTTTAAAATAATATTATAAAAAATTATATCATATATAATAAATATTGATTTTACTTATGATAATACTTGCTGTATAATCAGAAAGTAAAAAACAGATAGAACAGTTCAGCAGAATCAGACAGAAAAAAGTTTGAATCAATGTCAGTAAGTGAAACCGGGCTCGCCGGATGACATACGCTGTGTACTGGCTTAGCTAAGTGGCATTGGAGTCTGAACTGTCAATAACAGACGGGTTTTTTACAGCCCGTCTGTTTTCATGAGTGACCGTACCAAATAGTACGGCAGGCGGTGCTTTTGATTATAGTTTTGCCGGCAATAAAGAGCTGGCAGAGAAAAGGAGGAATTACAATGGTTAAGGCAGTAGTAGGAGCCAACTGGGGAGATGAAGGCAAAGGCAAGATTACAGATATGCTTGCTGAGAAAGCGGATATTGTCGTGCGTTTTCAGGGCGGTGCCAATGCAGGACATACGATCGTGAACAATTATGGAAAATTTGCACTTCATACGTTACCGTCAGGGGTTTTCTATGGTCACATAACGAGTGTAATCGGTAACGGTGTGGCGCTGAATATTCCGCTTCTGATGAATGAGATTAAATCGATTACGGACAGGAATGTGCCAATGCCGAAGATTGTCGTGTCTGACAGGTGCCAGATGGTGATGCCCTACCATATCCTGTTTGATCAATATGAGGAGGAGCGGCTTGGTGGGAAGTCATTTGGTTCGACGAAGTCGGGAATTGCGCCTTTTTATTCAGATAAATATGCGAAAATAGGTTTTCAGGTGAGCGAGCTTTTCGATGAAGAGCTTCTGCAGGAAAAGGTGGCTCGCGTCTGCGAGATGAAAAATGTTGTACTGGAGCATTTGTATCATAAGCCGGTAATTAAGCCGGAGGAGCTATTGAATACACTGCACGAGTACCGGGAAATGATTGCGCCATATGTATGTGATGTGTCGGCCTATCTGGACCGTGCCCTGAAAGAGGGTAAGACTATTCTTCTGGAGGGACAGCTTGGAACGTTGAAAGATCCTGACCATGGTATTTACCCGATGGTTACATCTTCCTCCACACTGGCGGCATTCGGAGCAATCGGTGCGGGACTTCCTCCGCACGAGATCAAAGAGATCATTACGGTGTGCAAGGCATATTCGTCGGCAGTGGGTGCGGGCGCTTTCGTGTCCGAGATCTTTGGAGACGAGGCGGATGAACTCAGACGGCGCGGAGGTGACGGCGGCGAGTTCGGTGCGACCACAGGGCGGCCAAGGCGTATGGGATGGTTTGACTGTGTGGCTTCCAAATACGGATGTCGTCTGCAGGGAACCACAGATGTAGCGTTTACGGTATTGGATGTACTGGGATATCTGGATGAGATTCCGGTATGCGTGGGATATGAGGTGGACGGTGAGGTTACGACGGATTTCCCTGTTACCTGTAAGTTAGAGAAGGCAAAACCGGTATTAAAGAAGCTGCCAGGCTGGAAATGTGAGATCAGAGGCATTAGGAGATATGAAGATTTGCCGGAAAACTGCCGGAAGTATGTGGAGTTTATTGAGGAACAGATCGGTTATCCTATCACAATGGTTTCCAATGGACCTGGAAGAGAAGACATTATCTATCGTGAGAGTCCTTTGAAAAAAGCATAAGGTATGTGATAGGAGAATAGAAGTTGAGCCAGATAGAAAACAAAGAGATTTTTGAAGATATGCCGATTCCGAAAGCGGCGCGGAAGCTGATGATTCCGACCGTACTAAGTTCCCTGGTTATGGTCATTTACAGCCTGGCAGACACGTATTTTGTGGGGATGCTCAATGACCCGTTGCAGAATGCGGCCGTAACGTTGGCGGCGCCGGTATTGCTGGCATTTAATGCGATCAACAACTTATTCGGTGTGGGCAGTTCGAGTATGATGAGCCGGGCACTGGGGCGCGGAGACTTCGATGATGTGAAGAGAGGTGCGGCTTTTGGGTTTTATTGCTCTCTGGCAGGAGGTTTGCTTATCTCCTTGCTCAGTCTGATGTTTTTCCGTCCGCTGCTTACTGTTTTGGGAGCTGACGCCGCTACCATGGATGCCACGGCGGCATATATGAAGTGGACGGTTATCTGCGGAGCTGCGCCCTCTATTGTGAATGTGGTAATGGCATATTTTGTTCGCTCAGAGGGGGCTGCGCTCCATGCCAGCATCGGAACCATGAGCGGCTGTATTCTGAATATTATCCTGGACCCCATCTTTATCATGCCGTGGGGATTGGGGATGGGAGCTGCCGGCGCGGGATTGGCGACTTTTCTCTCCAACTGTGTGGCATGCGGCTATTTCTTTGTATTGTTGTTTGTCAAGCGGGGACGCACGTACATCAGCTTGAATCCCAGGGATTTTACTCTGAAAAAGGAGATTGTCTTTGAGGTATGCGGCGTAGGGATTCCAGCGTCAATTCAGAACCTGTTAAATGTAACCGGGATGACGATTCTGAACAATCTCATGTCGGGCTATGGCACGGAGGCGGTTGCGGCAATCGGGATCGCCCAGAAGATCTATATGATTCCCATGCAGGTGGCGATGGGCGGAACGCAGGGGATTATGCCTCTGGTAGGATATTCTTACTCTAGCAAGAATTATCAGCGGATGGATGATACGATTCGCTTTGTGCGCAGACTGTTGGCTCCAAGCCTGGCGGTGGTTTCGGTATGCGGATGGATATTTGCTTCCGGGCTGATACGAATATTTATTGCGAATCCTGAGATCGTCCGCTACGGAGCTATTTTCCTGCGGGCATTCAGCCTTGCCATTGTATTTCTGGCGATTGACTTTTTGGGAGTCGGAGTGTTTCAGAGCGTCGGAAAAGGGAAGATATCGCTTGTGTTTGCAATTCTGCGCAAGATTGTCTTTGAAATACCGGCGACTCTGATCCTGAACGCATTGTTTGGAATCAACGGAATTGCCTACGGTGCATTCACGGCGGAACTTATGCTTGCTTGCATCAGTACGGTGATGTTACATCGGATGATGAAAGGACTTCTCGGCGGAGAAGACTCCATGAAAAGCGAGCGTGGGTAATTATAGTAAACGAAATTTGTTGTGTCGTTTACTATAGTTCGCCTGTGTACATATGTAAGCGGTACTTTGTATTGTGAATGTTCAGTATTATTTTCGCGTAATGCGGTGAAGCTGCGGCTTCAGGGTGATATCCGACACAACAAGTCCTTCGCGCCTGCTTAAGACATATTCCACGGCCTGTGCGACCTCTTCCGGCAAAAGATAGGATTCCGCTTCATCACCCTCCCTGAAATTTGCGTTCCGGTAGAGGTTCGTTTTGGTCATATCCGGGGAAATAGTCACTACCTTAACGCCATATTTTCTCGCCTCGTCGAACAGACTGTGTGAAAAGCTGGAAAGCCCTGCCTTAGTTGCGCCGTAGGCACACCCATGGGGATTCGATCCGGTGGCGGTGACAGAAGATATATTGATCACATATCCTTTGTTTTTCTTTAAATCCCGAAGCAGGCTGCAGGTAAGGATCATGGGAGCCTCAAAGTTCGTTCTTACCATCTGCTGGATTTTTTTGACATTCAGTTCTTCGTGCAGGCCATAATAGGCCGTACCTGCATTATTGATGAGCACTGTGATGCGGTTTTGCGCCGAGATCTCCTTTACGGTAGCGCAGAGTTTTTCCGTATCCAACAGGTCACAGACGATTTTATGAAAGTGGTTTTCTGTAAACGCATTATCAAAATTTCTTCCGATTCCAAACACCTCATAATCGAGACTGCAGAGAACCTTGCTGATTTCAAGTCCGATCCCGGAGGATGCTCCAGTGATGATTGCCGCATTTTTCATGTCTTTTCCTCTTTTACTTTGCAATATTTATTCAGCCATAGACTTTGTGTTTGCTATAAAGTGCGCTAAAATGTGTAAATTTGACCATGGTTCAAAGTCAATTATCATTTTCCCATAAAAATATTTTATTATCTGGTATTTTGTCTGTAAGGTGGGCAACCAGAAATCCTTCCATTCGTTCTGTCAAATCTCTGGAATAGTGGTATACGCCTCCGTCATTTTGGTAGGGAAACTGTACCATCGCCGAACCGGGCCGGTTTTTTCTCATTTTTTTCAGATAATCCTGAGAGACGCGGAAGGTTCCTACACTTACATCGGTGATTTTATCCATATCGATCTCGGAAAATACCTGTCTGAGCATTTCGCTGTATTGTTGTTCCCAGTTTTTGCAGTAGATCATGGGATCGAAGCAGAGGCGCACCGCGTAACCTCTTCGGATCGCTTCCCTGGCGCTGGCAAGTCTCTGGTACAGCGACGGAGTCTTATGCTCGCAGGAGTCAATGACTGCTTGCGGAGAGAGGGTGATCGCATAAATGATACCGGGAACAGGAGTGTGGCTTTGCCAGAACAGGGTGTTGGCGGATTTGGTCCGGATTTCAAGCTTTAGCCGACTGGCATCGGGCTTCATTGGGTCATTTTGGGCTTTGACAAACGAGATCCACTCCTCGGCATACCCGATTATCTGCTCCATCGCCAGCAGATCCGTATCATAAGAGATACAAAGATATATGGAATGCTTTTCAAGCTGCATCCTTATTTCGTCGAAAATATCTTCCAGATTGACGAATACGACGATATTTCCGGAAGGGTACATACCTTTTAAATAGCAGTATTCACAGTCATAAATACAGTTCATGACACAGGAAGTATAATAGAAGTTTTCGTTCCCAAAGCTCTGGCAGACCGGGGCGCCCCTGTAGATAAGCGTTCCCTGTTTTACTCCCAGAATCAGGTTCTGTGACTGCTGCTGCAGGATAACATCCTGTCCCTTCCGGCAGAATACATCTTTATAGTGGTCTATAAGAATGATATTTGCATCAGGGAATTTTTGAAGGATTCGCTCTGTCCTGGGATGATTCAGAACCGCCTTTTCCACATAAATATGAGAGAAAAATGAGTTATAATAGTCGTTTCTTAAGTTCTTCAAGGCACTTTTTTCCTTCCCGTTTGTCTTTGCACGGAAGCTTTCCCGTCCGGTACATATCCTCTAAGACAGAAGCGTAATCCACATCTGCCAGTGCACAATAACAAAGATACTGACGGACCGTGTCTGCCATTACCTTAGAACAATGCAGATCGAGACAGAGCTGTTCCAATTCCTTTTGTGCTGTATCCTTCTCCTTCCAGAGCAATTTATTTTGTCTATTCTGGAATCCAACAGGCAAAATTGCTTCCGGCTGTTTTTCTGCAGCGTCTTCAGCGGCGGTGCGCAGAGTTGACATATAATCGGCTAAGGGTTCCATATTATTGTCAATCAGACGTTCAATTTGTTCAGGGGTTATATTTGCAGTATTTCCATCATCTGATATTATCTTGATGAAATTCATCTGATG
>CAYXKS010000118.1:0-9304 GCA_964465725.1 uncultured Bacteroides sp.
CGATCGTATGCAGAATAAAATCCCTGGACGCCGGATCTACACCTGCAATCGGCTCGTCAAGGATATACAGATCGGCGTCCCTGCTCATCACAAGAATCAACTGCACCTTCTCCTTCGTGCCCTTGGAGAGATTCTTAAGCCGCTCCCCAGGCATAATCTGCAGCCGTGCCAACATATCATAGGCCCTGTCCATCCTGAAATCCGGGTAGAAATCCTGGAAGTACCGCACCATCTCCTCCACCTTCATACCAGGATTGAGATATGTTCGCTCCGGCAGATAGGAAACCTTATACTTCGTCTCCACACCTGGATGGATTCCTCCGATCAGGATATCTCCTGCAGTGGGGTTCAGAAGTCCGTTCATAATCTTGATCAATGTTGTCTTGCCGCTTCCATTAGGCCCAAGCAATCCAATGATTCTGCCGCGTTCCAGGTTCAAATTGATCTGATTTAACGCAATCTTCCTGCCATATGTTTTTGTCAGTCCCATACACTGCACAATCGGTGCCATAACTCTCCTCCTGCTATAGAGCCTCATTACTATTCATAGCTTCCACCTACTCAACTGCTATCCGGTACTGTGCCGTGAATGTCTCTCCGGCTTCCAGGCATTGTCCCCACTCACGATTCTCCCAGTCTCCCACATAATCTGCTCTGTCACATCTTCCATACCAGGGCTCGATACAGATAAACGGCGCCTGCTTCTTCGGAGGCGACCAGATACCGAACAGCGGCGCATCAAAGGTCACTGTCAGATATGCCTCTCCGTCTGGCTTTACCAGCGCGGCGCTGTGCGCCTGATCATTCTCGATCACCAGCGCATCCCCGTCAAAAAGATGCTCTGTCACCGGAATCATGCCATTATCCAACTTATAATCGACTTTCTCACCACTCAGTAAACCATCGCGCAAGGTAGACACTGCGATATGCTCCTTCGCATCCAGGCGGATATTGTAGTCCGTCTGTTTCGTTCCTTCTTCGACAGGACACAGAAATGCCGGATGTCCCCCGATGGAAAAATACATACGTTCTTTTCCCGTATTCTTGACATTCCATTTGACAACGACTGTTTTATCACTCAACTCATATCCCAGTTCCAGCAAAAATGGATAAGGGTATTTCTGCAGAGTCTCCTCATCCGACTCCAGCGTAAACCAGATTTCATGCGCCACCTGACTTTTCAGTTTCATTTCCATATCCCTTGCGAAGCCGTGCTGCCCCATCGGATATTCCCGGTCTCCCAACCTGTAAACTCCGCCTTTCAGGCCGCCAACCAGCGGGAAAAGAATCGGTGAAGTCCTCTTCCAGTACTTAGGGTCCGCATTCCACATATACTCCCTGCCTGTCGCCACATCCTTAAGCGACTTAAGCTCCGCGCCCATACTGTCTGCCTGAATCGTAATTTTCTCGTTACTGATCTGAAACAATGCCATACCTTATCCTCCTTAGCTGTCTATACTATATTACCCTCCGTATACCTGCCCTCTATTCATAGCAGTTCACCCTTAGTCTGAATTTGTAGCAGTTTTGCCTTCTGCTTCACTGTTACTGAATCATCACTTTCATTCTACCATATTTTTCATCTGACGTATATTATTATCCGCCTGCTGCTTCAGTCTGTTGTTTCAGCTTCGCCCGTAACTATCCGTACTCAATATTATTTAATTAAGCCAATACACAATGCCATACGCGTCCGGTCTGACTTAATTACATCATCCCTTTCCCCCCTGCGGCCACCCCCGCCGTCTTCCGCAGCGGATGCCTTAATATAAACGCCTCCGTCCGATATTTATGTCTCGGCATTTCTTGCGCAAGCATAGACAGATAATTGCCGATTCCCTCCTCTATGATCTTCTCATCTGACTTCCTGATTCTGGTCTTCTCCCCGATCTGATAGGACTTACATCTGACCAGATACGGAATCTGTATCATCACTTCCTTTCCCCTGCGGGTCACTACATACTCCCCGTCTCTCTTCAAGTACGCCTCCAACACACACTCATAATGCTCCGGTATCTCTTTCAACACATCATCCAAAGAACTGATCCTCTCCCAGGCAGGGCCTTCCCGTTCCAGGTCCTCTGTATTATATTCAGCAAACCCAATTTCCCATTCCACTTCAAACTTCTTATTCCGTTTCTCCCAATCTCTGAAAATCTGCTCCGCTTCCTTATAAAAAGCCTCTGTACATTTACGGATCTCCTCTTCACAGACTGCAGTTTCATTCAGGATCAGTTCCGGTATGATCGTCTCCTGCTTCAGGATTCTCTCTCTGTTCCACTCTGTTCTGACCCTGTTATCCACCAAATACTGAAGAAACTCTCCCATGCCGCGCATACCGAAATCAAGTTTACATAATCTATCACCAAGCAAATTGTAAAGCGCCAGCGTTGTCTTGCCACCGCCCATCTCAATTTTACAAAAGCCTATCTCATCCAGTGTAAACCTTTTCTCTTTTCCGATTGAGTTTACATAACATATATTCATTTCATCTACTGTTATCTTCTTATTATAATAGATGACACAAAACGCCACTCCGCTGGCCAGCATCAACAGCAGCGGCAGGTACAGGAGCAGCCCTCCGCTTTCTCTCTTCGGATGCAGAATATACATCACAAATATAAACACTGCAAACACAACGGAAACGCCTCCCACTAAGGGTGCGATCCGGCTCTCTCTGACCTGAAATGCAATCTTCTCTTTATCTTCCATAATCCGCTGCAGCCTCTCCATCCTCCGATTCTACAATATCCTGATACGCCTCCGCCAGATCCGGCAGCGGCACTCCGGCGATCTCATTGCGCATGGTTCCTCCGGTCAACATGCCGATCAGATGCCCGTATCCGTCAAAAATCCCTCCGCCTGACATTCCTGTTCTGGCATATCCGTGCACGTAAAGCATATATGCGTCGAAATCAGCAATATATCTGTGAGTGTCTTCCATTTCTGCCAGGTAAAATATCATTTCTCCTGTCTCGGGACCGGCTCCCACGCAAAACATCGCATCCCCCTGTTTCAACTGCTCATAAACACCACTCTCCACAGGCGCGCTTCTTAAGCTCTCCAGTTCCCGGTAAGTAAACTGCCCATTGTCCACCGACAGAAATCCCACATCCTTCTCTTCCGATACACCCAGCACCTCTGCTTCCATATAATACCCCTGCGGAAAAAGAACATAGCTGTCCTCATCCCGCCAATAATCCAACACATGCCTGTTAGTGGCAATGATCACCTTGTCTGCCGTCAGTTTCCACAGGATTCCACTTCCATAAGCATTCCCCATACCGACCCGCACGATGCAGGAATTCACGTTTTCATAAGCCTTTTCGCAATCCACGGTTTCCAGCACCGGACACTCAAGCATACCCAGCCGAACCATACTTTCATAGGCATCCTGTTCCGTCACTGACTGAATCAAATGCGGCGGCATAGTATACGCTTTTTGCTGTGCCGCCCGGACTTCTGAAGGCGCTGCCGCCAGATACAATATCACGGAAAATAAGAGCAGCCTCTTTAAACTTGTGCCCCTTGTCATCCCTGGCACAAACATTCTGTAGAAAATTGACACAAGCCTTGATGCACACATGCAGATAAGCTGCATTGCGCGTGTACGCTCAGCGCAGTAAATGCGCAGAGCTGTTGTCATAGGTGTTCTTGCCATATTTTCCTGGAAACAGCGGCGCAGAAATATCTTCTCTCTGTCTCTCCTCATAACGTGAACATCCCTCGCTCGTTGTCCGGCATAAAACAAATAAAGCACAAGAAAGAAGCTTTCCTGTGCCCTGACCCGTTTCCGGATAATATTTTATGTAAACTAAGCAGAACGATAAGCCGGGTTATGTCGTGAATGATCATCTATCCAGGATATCCGTCACCGGATACCTCAAGCGACCCACCTGAAAGCAGATCGGGCCAATCTGTCGCTTTCGTTTCGGTCTTGCTTCGGATGGGGTTTACACAGCCCGCATCGTTACCGATGCGGCGGTAGTCTCTTACACTGCCATTCCACCCTTACTCTGCAAAAGCTCCAACAGTAAAACCTCAGGCTTCACTGTCACCAGAAGCTTACACATGTCACAGAGCGGTTTCTTTTCTGTTGCACTGGCCTTGGAGTCACCTCCACCGGACGTTATCCGGCATCCTGCCCTGCGAAGCCCGGACTTTCCTCACCTGTACCCTTGCGTCTGTACAGCCGCGATCATTTATTCTACTTAGTATACTTTTTTATTATCCACTATTTTTATTATTTTATCAATAAATATTTTGAAGAATCATCCATAGATAATTCTTTCCAGGTTCACCAATACAACCGATTCATCTTTTCTGGCCTCATCAATTACCGCCTGTGTAAATCCCGTCCTGGAAAACAGATAATAATAAGTCCTCTCCCGATGAAAATTAAAAACGTCCGCTTTTCGCCGAAGTTCGCTTAATACCGGCAAATCAAGCATTTCGTTACGCCACTTACATTCACATACCAAGTAATCATTTCCATCTTTTGCAACCAAGTCAATTTCTACCTGTTTACGCTCCGCCGGGTCAGTTCCCCACCATCTGCCTATAGCGGTAAGAAGAATTGGCAAGTTTCCCTGACTATTCTGTGCAAGCAGATAATCCCTGCACACCTTTTCAAATACAAGTCCCATATAGTTGTTATAATCCGGTTCTATTCGGCGTTTCCACACTACTTCCTGTGCCCCTGTTTCCAACAGCGTCCTGTTGCTGAAAACATACCTGTACCAGAAACGGAACATAAAATCGGAGATGCCGTATATGGTTCTGCGGGCAGAATCTTTTTCTCCAAAGGGAGTTTCCTTATAGAGAATTCCCAGTTCGCACAACGTGCTGATATATTTCAGACACTTGGCAGATTCTTCCCCGGTCTTTGCCGCAATTTCACTGCTTTTCGTATAACCGGAAGCGATCGCCTCAATGACCGCACTGTAGATTCCAGGCTCCTGAACTTCCTGTCTGAGTAATAAAAGCGGCTCTTCATACAAATATGCGGTTGTTTTCAGAAACAGATTCTTAATGTTTTCCTCAAAAGTTTTCCCCTGCTGAATCTGTAACAGATACAAAGCAGTTCCGCCAAGCGCACCATAAAATTTTAGTTTTTCCTCATCATGAAATCCTGACAACAACTGCATAGAAGTCCTGTAATCAAACGACTTCATGTGAAGCTGTCCTGTTCTTCTGCCAAAAATCGGACTCTTTGAGCCAAGAACCTCCTTTTCCATAAAGCCCATATAACTGCCGCACAGTACGATAAACAGTTCGCCATACTGCAGTGTATGATCGATCAGATGCTGCAATACAGAAAGTAATACCCTGTTTTTCTGAACCAGATATGGAAATTCATCAAACACAAGAATCAACCGTTTATCCCTCTGCCTCTCATGAATATAAACCAGAGCATTTTCCCAACTGGAAAACGGTTCTAGCGCTGTCTCGCCGTAATATTCAAACACCTGCCGGGAAAACTTCTCAAGATTCATCTTATTGTTGCTCTGCTCTGCGGAATAGAAGATTGCATCCTTATTCCGGCAAAACTCATTGAGAAGCGTAGTCTTTCCCACACGCCTGCGTCCATACAAAATAAACAGTTGAAATCCTTCCTGTTCATATCTCTCATTCAATTCGTCCAGCTCATATTCACGTCCAACAAACATAGAAGTTACCTTTTCTTTTTATTTACTTTAAATTTATTAACTTTAAAGTTAATTATATTTCTATTTTTATGGACTGTCAACACAATATTCACATTTAATAAATCCGGTTCATGCTTAAATGCAGGTTTGGAAAAGATCCGACAGTGAATTTCACTCAAGTGATGTCTGAGTTCTTTAAAAGTTACCAATGTAACATTCCCTGAAAATCTCCAGAATCTCCTCATGGCTCAGTTTCCTATAGCCGCCCTGTGAAATCGCACAGGAATCGGCGATCTTCTTCAGATCCGTCTTCTCGTCCACACCCAGTTCGCGGAGTGTCGTGGGCAGTCCGATTTCCCGGATAAAATCCTCCAGAGCCGCTATTCCTGCACATGCAATCTCCTCGCTGCTTTTTCCTTCCGCGGAAATCCCCCACACATTCATGGCAAACCGCTTAAACTTTTCTATCCCGTCTCTGTAAATATGTCTGTAATAGGCCGGGTGCAGCGCTGCAAGTCCGGCTCCATGGCTGCAGCCCGTGTACGCGTCAAGCTGATACTCCATCTGATGACATGTAAAATCCGTACGTTTTCCCAGCCTGATGATCCTGTTTTTCGCCATCACCGCATCCCACATCAGGTTGCTTCTGGCTGTATAATCCTGTGGATTCGAGATTGCCGCACGCAAATTGCGTATGACATTCCTCATCAGCGCCTCCGCGATGTCATCCGATACATTGTCCTCATCCGGCCCGCTGAAATAAGCCTCCATGATGTGAGATAAAATATCGAAACTCCCGGATACCATCTGAGACTTCGGTACACCGTAAGTATAAGTCGGATCAAGCAGGGCAAACTTCGGATTGCACCTAGGATAATCTCTTCCGGTTTTTATCTTCAAGGCTTCGTTTGTGATCACCGCGCTGCCATTGCACTCGCTCCCGGTTCCCACCGCGGTAACGATCACACCTACCGGCAAAGGCTCGAAATCAACGATACCCGGACGCGCCCAGAATTCTTCCCACGCGTCCCCATCATACCGCGCCGCAAGGGAAACCGCCTTACAGCAGTCCATAACAGAGTCACCGCCGACACCAAGTATCAGCCCCACACTGTTTTCCCTGGCCAGCCTGGCTCCTTCCAATACCTTCTCATAGGTAGGGTTCGACATGATCCCCGAAAACTCTGTGACCGTTCTGTCCGCCTGTGCAAGCAGACACATCACCTCTTCATAAATCCCGTTCTCCCTGCCGTCATGGGCAAGCATAACTGTACCCTCATAGTGCTTGATCAGACAGCGAAGATACTCCCTGACACAACCCTCCCCGAAAAAAACCTTGGTTGTATTCTCAAAAATAAAATTGTTCAACTCTCCCGCTCCTCTCCGATTCTTCTCCATTTTACCATTTGTTATAAGTATAAAAAAAACGAGACCCCGACAGAAGTCTCGTTTCGTTCATCAGTTTATACTTGCAAGTTATAATGATATAAATATGCCGTCCGTCCTTTTATAGTTAACGACATTAGAAATTTCATTTACTATATTTTATTCAGACACCGCTGCCCGTGCCGCATCCAGGAATCGTCTGACAGTCTCCGATGGCTGTGGCGCATGAAGCAGTCCATAAGGAATACTGTGTTCCCACTCCACCGGAATCACTTTCAACAGAGGATGCACACTCGCCCAGCCCGGAATGGCAAGCAGGACGTCGTTGCTGTTCTCGCATCTGTTAAAAACATTCATATTGTAAAATTCAAAATCAACAATATGGATCTCCCGATGGTTCTGCCAGATATCGTCCCGCAAAAGATCCACATAATGACTCCAGTCACGGCGCATCAACATCAGATTCTCGCCGTACAAGTCCTGTACGCTCAGTCTGTCCTTGACCGCCAGTCTGTGATGGATGGATACTGCACAACAGAACGGTTCCCGCGATAATTCCAGCCCCGCACAACAGCGCAGATCCAGCATTGTATCATCAAAGATGCCGCCCACCACATCAATATTTTTGCCCAGATTGCCTAAAATCTCCCGGGCATTCTCCGGTGTGTTCTCGAAAGGAACCATCTGGAACTTGATGTCCGGACAATGCACCTGAATCTTCGGCCACAACTGCATCAAAAGCTGTGCGGGCGTCATGGGGGACGTCCCGATCCGTATGACATTGGTATCCTCCTGCATCGCATTCTTCGCCCGCACCACGGAATCTCTGCAATACTGAATAATATATTTCGTATCCTGATACAAAGATCTCCCGGCCCTCGTCAGATTCAATCCTCTGTGCGTTCTCTCGAACAGTTTGACTCCCAGAGATTCTTCCAGCAGGTTAATCTGTTTGATCACAGCGGTCGGTGTAATATATACTTCCTCTGCCGCCTTATTGAAACTCCCGGCGTCTGCCACACGCAGAAACGTGTCTAATTGCGGATTATACATCGGATTCTCTCCATATCTCAGTTTAAAGCTCCTGCAAGTTACCATTGGGAGCCGTACAACATATCTCCCCATGGGATTTTTCGTCATCACGAATGATCTCCCCGACAGACGGTACCTGAATCCGTCCGCACAGAGGATTCTTAATGCTCTCCACGGGTGTAGTGATCACGGCCTCCACCTCTGATTTTTCAAAACACAGATCAGTATCAATCATCTCACAGTCGATAAGCTTCAGATTTCTGCAGTAGCAGAGTGGCTGTGTCCCAATGATCCTGCAATTTTCAAAAGTAACGTTCTCACAGTACCACGCAAGATACTCTCCCTTCACAATACTGTTGCGGACTGTTACATTCTTCGCATGCCAGAAGGCATCCTTTGTATCGAAATTGCAGTTTTCAAACACGGAATCCTCAATATACTGAAAAGAATATTTACCTTTCAGGGAGACATTGTCAAAGTCAAGATGGCTGGACCGCATCATAAAATATTCACTCTCCACAGAACAATCTCTCATCCTGATCTCTTTCACCGACCATCCGAACTCCGGCGAAATGACATCACAGCCCTGCATCTTAATCCTGCTGCACTCCCGTAAAGCCTTAATTCCGTGCAGTCTTGTATTTATAATCTCGACATCATTCGAATACCACAGCGCCGCACGGCAAAGTTCTGTCATTTCCGAATCAGATATATGTAATCTGTCGTCATGCCAGAATGGATATCGAAGATTAAAAAAACAGTCTGAGACTCTGATATCCTGACTTTCCTTCAAAGCGCTCTCCCCGTCTGCCGGACCGTCAAATCTGCAGTGATTCAGTGAAACGTCATTGCTTGCGTATAATGCCCGCTCCATGTCAAAAGTCTGATTCTCAATCACTTTCATTGTAATGACTCCTCTCTTCCCTGTCTACTGTTTACTTGATGTTTTTAATAATTAACGGCATAAAAGTTTCGTTTTCGGCCTCGCAGAAGCTTCCGTATATGGCTCCTGCAAAAGACGGAAACAGAAATTTATTATGTCATTTACTATATTTTAATATATCTGTCAATATATGACAAATACCTGGAATAAATAAAGACCTATGCCTTTCTGACATAGCTTTGCGTCTGAAAGCCATTATCCACACCCGCCGTCCATTTGACGACGGACTCTCCTATAAGATAAAACAGGCGCCAGCCAACCGAATGACCAACACCTTGTTCTTTTTAAAAAGGAT
>CAYXKS010000119.1:0-3639 GCA_964465725.1 uncultured Bacteroides sp.
TCATTGTCATTCCCTCCTCTGATGATTCATTATAATAGTTTTCCGAAAACTTTTATCCCCTTAGATATAAGGTATCACGACTGGCAAAGTTTTCCAACAATTTCATGATGTTTTTTATCTTTTTATTTATCAGCATAATGTCCCCGATACTGTGTTACAGTAATGCCTGTATTGTTAACTATATAAACAAGCCTGTCTTTTTCATTAATCCTTCGACTCCATTCTCCATTAGGGCTATTTTTTAACAGCTCTGGCTTCCCTTCCCCAGTAAAAGGCTCCCGCTGTATGGCTTTTAACAGTTTATTAATTCTCTTCAGGGTCTTTTTATCCTGCGATTGCCAGTAGAGATATTCTTCCCATGCATCTTCAGCAAATGTAATTTTACTCAAATTCCATAGCCTCCAACTCTTCCATAGTTTTCACAACCACCTGTCCGTCTTTAACCTGTTGGTTCGCCTTTCTTAATTGTTCCATATTAGATTCGGAATAAAAAGGGTCCAATGGTGCTGCTATCTCAAAAGGAATCCGGCGGTCACGCAGAGCTTTCTTTGCATAAATCATAAAAAAAGTGGTAAGATTCATTCCCATCTCAGCACACATCTCATCCAGTTGTTTCTTCATTTCATCGTCAAATCGCAGGCTTACTGTAGTCATGCAATCACATCCTTTCTATTCTCATAATAATCTTGAATGAAGCAAAATGCAAGAATTATCATTAAATTCCTTTCAAATATATTATATGAGCAAAGAAAAATCTTTATTCCTTATGCTTTACTGCACACACTTCGCTTAAACTCCACATAAGTCACCACAAAGTAAACCACATAAATTCCAAAAAACAGCAAAATACTTTTCGCAAAAAATCCTCCGACCGGAACAGGCACCCCTGTCATCATGATAAAGCGGTCACTGGCAAAAAGAATCATCTTCCCGCTGATCACAATCGCCAATAAGGCAGGACACAAATAGTATGCCGTCAATTGCTTTAAAATCAACCTGTCAACAGCGGTACGGCCAAGCCCCAGCTTCGCCAGCACGTCATATCGGTATCGATATTTCGCCGCGTCACTTACCTGCTGTACGGACAACACAGTCACCGCCACGCAGACAAACACCAATCCAATATAAAACAGCGGAATAATCAGGGAAGCAAGCATATACTTGACTTCCGGTATCAAATTTTCTCTCACCAGATGAATGTCTGCAACACAGATAATATTATCGGAACCGCTGCACAGGTCATCTTCCACATGCCCCAGGATACTGAAGTCCTCTTCCGGCTGGAGCGCCGTCAGTTTTTGCCGGAGATTCATTGGCACTTCCCCCTCGATATCCACGACCAGCTCCGAGTAATATGGTCTCATCCGTCCAAGCACTTCATCCGGTACGACAATAAGATAATCCGCCCCATTATGGCCGTCCTGTGAAAAAGGCTCTGAGCATACTCCCGCACAGGACAAAAATGCATCTCCGGCCGCATTTTTTATCTCCAACTCATCTCCCATATCCTGTACTTCTTCAAAAAGACGGGCTTTCACCTGAACCAGATACTCGTCCGAGGCAAGACGGACCCTCTGGTATCCCAGCATCTGCCTTAAATGATTATAATCCGTAAGTCCCATATATGTATCATAAGTATAATAGGTACCGTCTCCGCCCTGGTTGCGCAGTACCTCCTCGATCGCCGCTTTATCCGGTGTACCGTCCTGATTCTGAAACATAGTTCCCCACGCCTCCAAATGAGTCAGTATCCATGTATTCACCGCATTATCCTCATCTGTATAAATATAATAAGGATAATACTCTGATACACTGACTGTTTCCTCAATCACTTCTTTCTCTTTCCTGAAATCATACTCTGTATCTCCACTGTATACCTGCACATCAAACGGAAACTTATCCTCCAGAATCGTATTTTCATACTCACTGAACATCAGGGCAAAGGAGGCTCCCATCAGGGCCAGCGTAAACAAAGCTGTCAATGTCCCCATCGTAAACTGCATCGTCCGCACCTTGGACGCAAACTGCCTGAGCAAAAATAAATTCTGTCCCTTATAAACGGCTTCCCCGCCTCTGCGGACATAACAGATAATCCACGCGGACAGTCCCAGATAGAAAAGATAGATCGTCAATACCAGACCGACCAAAAACACTGCGGTCTCCCCCATGCTGGAAAGACGCCCGAACATCTTCCAAAACATAAGAATAAAAAGGACCGACAGCGGAAACAAAATCTGTTTTGCATGTTCATGTTTTTCCTTAATTTCTTCATTCCGGCGTTTCGCATCCATCAGGGCATGGATATTCATCTTCCTGAACTTCCTCCTGCACCGCAAGAGCGCCAGAAAGTAACAGCCCGCATAGCAGAGCGCCGTCATGAGAATCGTCCCCGCGTCAAAAGAGATCCGCAGATGATACTCCAATCGCACCATGGTGAACATGACTGTCATAAGTACCTGCTGCAACAAGACTCCCGCGCACACCCCAATCAGAAAAGAGATACCTCCCATCAGCAGATTCTCTCTTTTAAACAGTCGGACAATAATCCTCTTCTTCATTCCCAGTAACAGGTAAATCCCGAATTCCGTACTGCGCCTTTCCAGCATAAATTTCATCATATAGTTAATCAGCCACGCCACGATCAACACAATAAAAAACGTTGCCAATCCGACCATCATCCCCATTGTGTCTTCCAGTTCAAAATATTTTTGAAGTTCATTCTGGAAAATGAGGCTGCCAAAAGCATACATCAGTGCCGTGACGAGAATCATTGTCAACATATAGACCAGGTAATCTCTGACGGAACGTTTCATATTACGGACACTGAGTTTTCTGTAAATATTTCCGGATGCTTTATTTTTCATCATCAAGCGTACCTCCCGTCAGGGACAAAACGTCCAGGATTTCCTGCAGAAACACCTTCCTGTTCCTCTCACCCCGCACCAGTTCGTGGAAAATCTTTCCATCTTTTAAGAACAGTATGCGGCTGCAGTAACTGGCCGAAAAAGCATCATGTGTTACCATCAGGATCGTGGCTTCCATAGTACGATTCAAATCTGCAAACGTCTCCAAAAGAGTCTGCGCGGATTTAGAGTCCAGCGCTCCGGTAGGCTCATCCGCCAGCAGAAGCCTGGGATGGTTGACCATAGCCCGCCCGCAGGCGCATCGCTGTTTCTGTCCGCCCGAAACCTGATACGGAAATTTATCCCGAATATCCTCTATCTGAAGCAATTTCAGAATCTGGTCGCATGTCGAGACGATTTCCTTCTTCGGTTTTTCCTGCAGAGTCAGCGCAAGTACAATATTCTCCTCTATTGTCAATGTATCCAATAAGTTGTATTCCTGAAACACAAATCCCAGATTATCTTTACGAAACTCAGACAGATCATCTTCTGACAACTCGGTGATATCTGTATTCTCATAATAAATATGCCCTGCCGTCACTCTGTCGATCGTTGCCAGCATATTCAGAAGCGTAGTCTTCCCCGACCCGGAAGGACCCATCACACCCACAAACTCACCTTTTTCTACCTGAAAACTGACACGGTCTACCGCTTTAGTCACATTAGAAGCATTTCCATAATATTTCTCGACATCACATATGCGGATATAGTCACTCATTTTTTCCTCCATTCTGAA
>CAYXKS010000119.1:3739-7506 GCA_964465725.1 uncultured Bacteroides sp.
ATTTCTCGACATCACATATGCGGATATAGTCACTCATTTTTTCCTCCATTCTGAAATGCTTTGCACCTCTTTTAATCATTACTATCCATTCTAACCGTATATATCTTTCTTCATATAAAGTTAAATTGAAGTTATCTTACGTTTTCGAAAGATAACTCCAATTCATTCATCTTGTCAGCTATATCAGGTTTAAACAAAAAACATCCGGCAGACCGGAAAAAATAAAAGACATCAAAAAAGCAACCGCTCCGACCAAAGTTAGGTTGCTTTTTTGATTTACACTACTAACTGAGGCGAACCGTTGCTTTACGGTAACACCTTTTTCTATAAAATATGCTAGCACTTATCAGGGTTTCCGTCAACAACTTTTTGACAGGACCTGCTTTACTGACATTTCGCTTCTGTCAAACCAAATGTGGAGATTTATTTCTCAACAGTTCCTTATATAACTGCTGATCGGAAATGCCAAAATCATCTTTGTTCCTTTGCCATACTCGGACTCGGCCTTCAACTGGATTCCCAGCCTGCTGCAGAGCCTATGGCAAAGATACAGCCCCATTCCTGTGGCCTTCTCATGATCGCGCCCATTGCTCCCCGTGAATCCTTTTTCAAAAATCCGGGAAAGCTCTTCTGCCCGAATCCCCACGCCATTGTCCTCCACTGTCAGACGCACGCCGTTCTTGCCCTTCCTGGCTGTGATCAAAAATACCGGCTGCTCTTCACAGTACTTGACACAATTCAAAATAATCTGGTTTAAAATAAATGCGATCCATTTCCGGTCTGTGTAAACCGTTTCCCTGCAGCACACTTCTGCCCGCGCTCCGTTCTGAATCAACAACAGCCTGTTCTTTTTCAGAACCTCCTCCACAATCTCCTGTAAGTCTGTCTCACGGATTATAAAATCCTTGTAGACATTCTCAGACCGGGCATAGTAGAGCACCATATCCACATAATTTTCTGTCTTCTGATTTTCCAGCATGACAGAGCGCAGATTTTCTTTTGCCTCCGCCATACTGCTCACTTTCCTCCCATTTTCACATAAAAGCGATATGCCTGTAATCGGCGCTTTCACCTCATGCACCCAATTCTCGATATATTCCCGATATTCCTGTCCGGAATCCTCAATCTGCCGGATTCTCTCAATCACGGCCTTATTGGATTTCTGTATCATTTCCCGGTACAGCCTGTCCTCTAACCGAAAAGAATCGGGAATCAATTCCCCCAGAAGGTATCTCTGATCTGTCTTCGCAAGAATCTGATCTGTCTCATCAAAATATCTTTTTCTTCCAAAATAGGTAACTGCAAGCCACGCCGCCAGAACAATGATCCAGAAGACAAAGATAATCGCAATGTTGGTATCGCTGTATCCTGTCAGCTTCAGAAATGCCCCTGACATTCCCATACAGACCAGATGCAATATCAACAGTAGAAATTTATCCTTCAGGAAATTCCATAGATTCATATCCGGTAGCCCATCCCTCTCTTCGTACTGATCAGACCGTCCACGCCGAGCGCTTTAAGCTTTTCACGAATCCTGGTCATGTGCACACTAAGTGTATTATCATCTATGAAAATTCTGTTCTCCCACAGATATTCAATCAGATCCATCCGGGATATGTATTCACCTGAATTCTTAAATAACTGATACAGTATCTTCATCTCCGCCTTGGTCAGATCTGTCTGCTTCCCCTCATAAATCAGCATACATCCTGCGATATCCAGTTTCACACCGTTATGGACATACTGTGTGACCTCTTTTAAACTGCTGCCCTTCGTCCTTTTCAGTACCGCCCCGATCCGTGCCAACAGGACAGGCGCCTGATAAGGCTTCGTAATATAATCGTCTCCGCCCTTCAGAATACCATTCAGCTCATCCATGGAATCTGTCCGGCTTGTCAGGAAAATAACCGGCACTTCCATCTCTCCTCTGATCTGTGTACAGATGTCAAAACCGGAACAGCCCGGCAGATTGACATCCAGCAAGACCAAATCCGGTTTTTCTCTCCTGATCTGTGGGACAACATCATGAAAGTCCGTCAGAATCGCGGCCTCATACATTGCGTTTTCCAATAGAATCTTTAATTCCCTGCGAATGACTGCCTCGTCTTCTATCACTAAGATTTTTGTTCTCATAGTGTTTCCTTCTTTGTTATAAACACGTACCTGTCCGGGTCAGACAGATCCTCCCTATAGGAAAAGCCCAGCTCATGGAATTCCTTCATTCCCTCCGGACTACAGACATGATTTTCCGCCAGAAATCTCACCATCTCGCCCCGCGCCATTTTGGCCAACGTTCCCTTCTGTCTTACCCTGCCGTCTGTCAGCTCCCCGAATTCGACCGTGACGAACCTGTCATCCGCCGTTACATACCTCTCGATACACTGAGAGTATTCTTTTGATGCCAGATTGATAATGATTCTGTCCTCTGCCGATAAGCTCCGATAAAGACGGTCTCCCCAGAACTCATATAAATCTTTGCATCCATTTACCGACAGCCTGGCCTGCATTTCCAACCTGTAGGGCGTCACCCCGTCAAAAGGTCTCAGCACGCCATAAAACCCGGACAAAATCCTGAGATTTTCCGTAATGTAAGAAAGGGCCTCCTCCGTGAACACCATCGGCGCCATATGCTGATATTGGAGGCCCTCATAAGACATCACCGCCGGCGTCAACATCCGCCCCAGGTCCATGTCACGAAAACGCCGGTAATTCAATTCCGCCAGCTTGTCATTGCATTTCCACAATTTCTTAACGTCAGAGAAATCCAAGGCTTTAACAGCATTCATAAGAACCTTTGTATCCTCAATAAACTTCGGCTTTCCACTGACTGCAAAAGAGTCGGTATCTACGTTCATTTTCTTTGCAGGCGATATGATGATTTTCATGGATACAAATTCCTCTCCGCGTCACTTTCAATTCTGTTTTCGGCTCTTGCAGAAGCCATATACGGAAGCTTCTGCAAGGCTGGAAACAAATTTTTAATATGATTAACTATATTAAATTACAATTCTCCAAGCATCTGTGCCGGATTGTCGGCTGCCTTCACTTTATCGAAAGCTTTCTCAATAATACCTTCCTCATTAATCAGGTATGTGGTGCGCACCACTCCCATACTGACTTTTCCGTAATTTTTCTTTTCCTGCCAGACGTCATACGCCTGAATGCAGGAAAGCTCCGGATCAGAGAGTATGGTAAACGGAAGACTAAACTTTTCCTCAAATTTCTTATGGGAAGCTACGCTGTCCTTGCTGACTCCTATCACGACTGCGCCCTTTTCCTGAAACTGAGGGTATAGCTCTCCGAAATTACACGCCTGTTTCGTACAACCTGGTGTATTATCCTTCGGATAAAAATATAAAATAACTTTCTTCCCTTTATATTCTTCCAATGTGTGTATTTGCCCGTTCTGATCCGGCAGTGAAAATGCCGGTGCCTTTGTTCCTGCTTTTAACATTCTGTCATCCCTCCTAAATAAAATAGCGAACAAGTTCGCTTGATTGATTCCATGTCCGTCTGACGACGGACTTTCCTATGCAGATTTTCTTAATTATACAAACTTTCTTAATAAGATAAAAATACAGGCGGCTCCGTTCTATTTACAAACACAGGGAACAAAGCCGCCAGCCTTATCACAACTTAAAACTCAACCTTCGGAAGCTGTGCAATGGACTTCGCCAGTTCTTCGTCTGTGGGAATATAATCCGCCATCTCGCCATCATTGTATCTCTGGTAAGCAACCATGTCGAAGTATCCCGTTCCGGTCAGAC
>CAYXKS010000119.1:7606-9234 GCA_964465725.1 uncultured Bacteroides sp.
CCATCATTGTATCTCTGGTAAGCAACCATGTCGAAGTATCCCGTTCCGGTCAGACCGAATACGATATTCTTCTCCTCTCCCGTCTCCTTGCATTTCATCGCCTCATCAATGGCAACCTTAATCGCATGACTGCTCTCAGGCGCCGGAAGGATACCCTCAACCCTCGCGAAAGTTTCCGCCGCCTTAAATACTTCTGTCTGCTCCACACTTCTCGCCTCAAGGAGTCCCTGATCGTACAGCTCGGAAACAATGGAACTCATTCCATGATAGCGGAGTCCGCCCGCATGATTTGCGGAAGGAATAAAGCCGCTTCCCAAAGTATACATTTTGGCCAAAGGACAGACTTTACCCGTATCACAGAAGTCATATGCATAAACTCCTCTTGTCAGGCTTGGACATGACGCAGGTTCTACGGCAATAATCTTATACTCTGCCTCACCTCTTAAGATTTCTCCTGCAAAAGGCGAAATCAAACCGCCCAGATTAGAACCGCCGCCCGCACAGCCAATGATTGTGTCTGCCTTGATGCCGTATTTATCCAGAGCAGCTTTCGTCTCCATACCAATGATAGACTGATGCAGCAATACCTGAGCCAATACGGAACCAAGCACATAACGATAGCCTTCCTGACTGGTGGCCGCCTCTACAGCCTCGGAGATAGCACAGCCAAGGCTTCCCGTTGTACCCGGAAACTCCTCGTTGATCTTACGCCCTATATTCGTATCCATAGAAGGGGAAGGAGTCACCCTGGCGCCATAGGTACGCATAACCTCACGGCGGAAAGGTTTCTGCTCATAAGAGCATTTAACCATATACACCTGGCAGTCCAATCCGAAATAGGAACATGCCATGGAAAGTGCCGTTCCCCACTGGCCGGCTCCGGTCTCCGTGGTAACGCCCTTAAGTCCCTGCTTCTTCGCATAATAAGCCTGGGCAATAGCGGAATTCAATTTATGGCTTCCGGATGTGTTATTGCCCTCGAATTTATAATAAATATGCGCCGGCGTATCGAGTTTTTCCTCCAGGCAATATGCCCGCACAAGCGGTGAAGGACGGTACATTCTGTAAAAATCCCTGATTTCCGCGGGAATCTCAAAATAAGGCGTCGTATCATCAAGCTCCTGTTTCGCCAACTCTCTACAGAAGATTCCTGAAAGTTCATCTTCCGTAACCGGCTGCAATGTACCCGGATTTAAAATCGGCGCAGGCTTTTTCTTCATATCGGCACGGACATTGTACCATTGTTTCGGCATCTCCTGCTCTTCAAGATAGATTTTGTAGGGTATTTTCTGTTCCATTTCTGTTTCCTTTCCTGACAAATTTTGTTCTTTCATGCGGGGTCTGAAATCATTTAACAGGAGTGTATGCGCAACAGTTCAATTATTGGCTTTACTGTTACACGCATATTCTCATTATACTCAAACAACGCGTGAAACTTTCGTTTTTTTCACATTATACTTTACCATAATATAGCAACAATGTCATCCCCTACAATTTCTCAACCAATCGGTGCACGGTCAAACATCTTCCGAAACTGCGATGGCGTACACTGGTTCTGTCTCTTGAAAGCCCTGTTAAATGAAGCAATGCTAGAAAATCCGGACTGAAGAGCCACATCCATAACAGAC
>CAYXKS010000120.1:0-3906 GCA_964465725.1 uncultured Bacteroides sp.
CCCACCATACCAAGCGACAAAGCAATATTGTTGCCAATCACATTCATAACCAATGTCGAAATAAGCGTCAGCATAACCAGAGATACATTAAACCGCTCACTGTAGACGACTCCTGAATGAGACGCCCTGTAAGAAATGTAAATCAGACATGCTATGATTGCCGCCGCCGCGAAATTCAGCACGGCCTGCTCTAATGTCAGCCCTTCCGACGTATTCACCAAACTCTCGTACAATAGTTCTTTCATTATGTATATTTTCTCCTCTGTTCATTTCATCTCTTGCTGTATTTTCTCTCTTGCAGCATTTCTTTTCACTTTTGTTACGAACTGTTTTTCATTATTTTCATAACATTCCATATGAATCAATGCAATACCACGATATTATTTCTCAGATTGCTTTCGTAACCATCCTGGACCTGCAGTATTTACTGGAAGATATCGGCGTACATTCATACCGGTTCAATTCATTTTTAAGATAGCTGAAGAGAAAACCGCTGAACTTGACTTCCATCGTATTTTCCATGGCTCCGCCAACAGGATATAACACCAATTTTTGATCAAATATATTATAATTGCCCTCTCCGGAACGCAATCCCGTATCGAATGTGATCCGTGTATCATTATGATCCAGATAAAAGGCATACCTGTCATACTCCACAACACATTTCGGTCTGTAACATTTCTGCTCCATAATCATATACAACTGCAGCGCCAATTCCTCACTCCTGCTCTTTAGAAACCTGTAATCTCCCCGGATCATCTGTTGCGCTTCCTCCTTTGATAAAAGCAGAGAACGCTTTCTCTGGGCAGATCCTCTTTTCTCTTTCAGTTCCAGCTTGGCCACATTTCCGGCAGGATCATAAACACGGAGCCGAATCTTCCTGCGTTCAAGATAGCCGTCAGCTTTTTCCTCATAATCCGTGTCAAAAGGCGTATCGAAATACAGAGATCTTACCAGATAACCCTCTCTGCCGTTATGGGAGTCACTTTTCATAAGATGCGCCAATCTTCTTTTCAGTCCGGAAATTTCTTGAGGAGTCACACCGTATTTGATTTCTTTTCTGCTCACGTCTATCATGCGCTGTCTACCTTCCACTGGCAATCGCTTTCTTTAATTTCGTCTTGATCCGCTGTAGTGCGTTATCCGTGGATTTATCGTCTCTGCCCAGCACCTTGGCAATCTGCTGGTATCCCATCCCCGTCAGATACAAATCCAACACCTGCTTTTCAAAACTGCTCAGTTCCCTCTCGATCGTCTGCTCCAATTGTACCACATTCTCTCTGTCGATGACAACGTCCTCAGGGTTATGCCCTGCAACATCAGAGATCACATTAACCAGAGTCTCCTCTTCTCCGTCATGATTCGTACCTGCACTGCCGTAAAGGGATACATAAGTATTCAACGGAATATGCTTCTGCCTCCTGGATGCCTGCACTGCCGTATACATCTGGCGCGATACGCACAGATCGGCAAACGTAAGGAAGCTGGCATCCCTGCCACTGTCATAGTCCCGTAACGCCTTAAAGAGTCCAATCATTCCCTCCTGAATCAGATCATCACTGTCCGCGCCCAAAATATACATGGATTTAGCCTTTCTGAGGACCAGATTTTTATATTTGTTCATAAGATATTCCGTAATACTCTCTTCACCATCTCTGAGCCGAATTATAAGCTCCTCATCATTACAATTATTATAATCCTTCGCCGTCAGCATAAATATGATTCACCTTTTCATTGTCTGTCCTTTTTTTCGGGATATCTTCATTGTAACCCACCATTGCTCAAATCTCCACCTAAATCCTCATCCTCGTCTGAATCTGCATTTCCGACTGAGCCCTTATTTCTGCCTGAATCCTCATTCCCGACTGAGCCCTCATTTCTGTCTGAATCCTCATTTTCGGCTGAGCCCTCATTTCTGCCTGAATCCTCATTCCCAACTGGATCCCCATCTTCATAGATTTCCTCGCCCTGATAGTCTTCCACACTGTTTTCAGATATTCCTGCGACGACGCCATCCTCTGCCTCCTCATAATGCTGCACCAGCTCCGCCGCAAAATGCTCCGCAATAATCTGATAGCCGTCATGATTACCATGTACGCCATCGGGAACATAATCGGCTACCACGTTCGCATCATGAGAATCCAGAATATTGGAGTTGTATAGATCTATAACGTTATAACCATATTCCTTTGCAAGCGTTATGATCACATCCACAAACTGCTTCTGTGGCAGCAGATAGTCTCTCTCACTCATCAGATAATCCTGCAATATGTTAGGCAGCGGTGTGACAAAAAACACTTCCGCATCCGGATAGTTTTCCTTAAGTCCCCGCATCAGCTCATCCAAATCTCCGCAGAAGGTCCGGTAAGCGCGCTCCTCCAGGTTGCCAAACTCCTTCTCCGAAACGCAGAATCCATCGTTGGTGCCGCCCATTACAATAATAATATCCGTATCCTCCGGAATTTCCTGATAGCGGTCCACATAGGCATCTGCCCAGTATCTACCGATCGAGGAACCTCCGATTCCAAGGTTATATACTTCCTGCGCACCCAGCAGTTCCCTCATTCTTGCCGGATAAGCATACTGCTGGTAATTTTCCTCATCTTCCAGATTAGCTGCCGCCGTTATGCTGTCCCCAAGGCAGGCAATTTTTACTTCCGAAAAGTCCTTCTTATTCTCCGCGATCCGCTCCCGGTCTGCCTGATTGACCTCCAATGTTTCCTCCAGAGATGTCCTGAACAGTCTCCGCGCCTCAAGCGTCATTTCTTCCGGTTCATAAATAGTCCGCCATTCGTCAAAAATACTGCTGTTCGTCATTGTACCGTCATAATAATTGATCTCACCGTTGCCTGATACTGTTCCTGTGCCGTTCGGGGTCCCATGAAAAAGAGGTTCCAGGTTTCCAGAAACTGTGCCATTACCGGAGACCGTACTGTCATCTGATGCCATGTTATTACCGGAACCCATGCTATTATCTGACACGGTACTATTCCCCGACACCGTACTGTTATCTGACACCGTCTCTGCCGTGCTCTTTGCTGAAACAGCCATATCGCCATTCTGAATCCGGGAAATAAAGCGCTCCAGTTCCTCCCTGTCCTGCGTCAACTCCATAATCTCTTCACGCATCTGGGACACGCGGTTCTGAGCCTCCTCATTACGGGCAAGTACCTGCGCCATTTCCATCTCTTCCTGCTCCCTGGCAAGCCGTCTGTTCGTATCGTAAATATCATATGCCTTCAACCCGACGGCCGCCGCCAGGACCGCTGTCAGCATGAAAATAAATATCAATAAGATCTCGTTTAACTTTTTCATATTCCCCTTCATTACCAACACGCTTTATACTGAGACTGCTCCTGTTACATAAGGCGCTGCCTGACAATCTCATAAGCCAGTACGCCTGCCGCCACCGAGGCATTGAGCGAATCAATATCGCCCCGCATCGGAATAGACGCCGTAAAATCGCACTTCGCTTTAACCAGTTTTCCCACGCCGCTGCCTTCGCCTCCGATTACCAATCCGACAGGGCCCTTCAAATCCAGCTTGTACATCGAAGTGCCATCCATATCCGCACATACAAACCAGATACCTTCTTTTTTTAAGGCATCTATCGTCTGTCCCAGATTCGTCACCCGGGCTACAGGTGTATAATTGAGCGCACCAGCGGAAGCTTTCGCTACCGTTGCCGTTAACCCGACAGCACGATTTTTCGGAATAATCACACCGTGCGCACCGGCCAGATTAGCAGTTCTGACAATGGCGCCCAGGTTGTGAGGATCTTCAATACCGTCCAGAAGGAAAAGAAAAGGGGCTTCTCCCTTTTCCTTTGCAGCCTGCAGAATATCATCCACCTCCGCATAGGCATATGCCGCAGCGCAGGCGATCACGCCCTGATGCTTTCCGGTC
>CAYXKS010000120.1:4006-6033 GCA_964465725.1 uncultured Bacteroides sp.
TTCCTTTCATAATAATGTAACAGTTCAGCTTTCGGCTTCACTGTTACAGAATCTGCCCATTCCATATCACCCTCGGTGAGAGTTGCCAAGTGCCGCTGGCACTTGCCTGGCAACAACCGGAACGCGGGATCGAGCAGATTTCCGCCTGACCAAGCTCACACGTTCTCATGGACTTTGCAGCAAATGCAAAGTCAAATCTCCATGCCCGTCCTGACAATCGCTTCACGAATCAGATACAGCATTCGCTCCTGCCTGCCCTGCAGATAGAGATAACCGCAAAGCGCCTCCAGTCCGGTAGCCTTGCGGTATTCGATCACAGACGCATTCTTGGCAGATGTGTATGATTTTGCATTGCGTCCCCTGTGATAAACTGACTCTTCTTCCTCCGACAGCTCGTCCTCCAATGCATCGATCATTCTTGCCTGCACACGGGCATTTACATAAGCAACCGCTTTTCTGTGCAGCTTATTCGCCGTACTGTTGCCCCTCTCCACCACAATGGTCCGTATGACCAGATCATAAATGGCGTCTCCGATATACGCTAACGTCAGAGGTGAATATGTTCTGATATCCACCTCTTTACAGTCAAATTCTCTCTTGATCGCATCCAGAATCGTTATGCTCTCTTCCATTTAACACCCTCGCGCGTATCTTCCAGAATAATTCCCTGTGCCGCCAATGTATCTCTGATTTCGTCCGCTCTGGCGAAGTTCCTGGCTTTTCTGGCTTCCTGTCTCTCCTGAATCAACTCCTCGATCTGTGCATCCAGAATTTCCTCTTTCTTATCAACAATCAGGCCGCAGATATCGGATAACATGACGATCTCATCTTTCACAGCCTGGACAAAAGCTCTGCCCGACGTCCCTGACACATGTGTATTCGCAAATTTGACAAGATCGAAGATTGCAGAGACAGCGTCCGCCGTATTGAAATCATCATCCATAGCCTCATCAAATCTGGCAATATATCCTTTCGCTTCCTCCGCCAGTTTCTTCTCTTCCTCCGTCATCTCCCTGTCCTTAGCATTTTTCAAAAGGAAATTCAGATTGGTAACGCTGGTCACGATCCGTTCCAGACCGTTCTTCGCCGCCTCCATCAGCTCTGCACTGAAATTAAGCGGGCTTCTGTAATGCGCGGAAAGCATAAAAAACCGCAGCACCTGCAGATCATATTTCTCACCGATATCCCTGACTGTGAAGAAATTTCCCTCAGACTTGGACATCTTCTTATTATCGATATTCAAAAACCCGTTATGCATCCAGTATTTTGCAAACTCTTTATCATTCGCCGCCTCTGACTGTGCGATCTCGTTCTCATGGTGAGGAAAGATCAGATCCTCTCCTCCCGCGTGAATATCTATCTCATCACCCAGATATCTCTTGCTCATAACAGAACATTCAATATGCCAGCCCGGACGTCCTTCACACCAGGGGGACTCCCAGTAAGGTTCTCCTTTTTTCTTAGGCTTCCACAATACGAAATCCAGCGGGTCCTGTTTCTGCTCTTCACCGGATACCAGCAGTGAGCGATTGCCGCTTCGAAGATCATCCAGATTCTTGTGAGAAAGCTTCCCGTACTGCCTGAAACTCCTTGTCTTGAAATATACTGTACCATCCTGGGCCACATAGGCATGATCCTTATCAATCAGTGTCTGGATCATATCGATCATGCCATCAATCTCCTCGGTAGCCTTAGGGTGAACCGTAGCCGGTTTCACATTGAGTCCCTTCATGTCCTTTTTACATTCTTCAATATAGCGTTCAGAGATCACCGCAGGATCGACGTTCTCCTCGTTCGCCTTCCTGATGATCTTATCATCCACATCCGTAAAGTTGGATACATAATTGACCGCGTACCCCTTATGCTCCATATAGCGCCTTACGGTGTCAAAGACGATCATCGGTCTCGCATTACCGATATGGATCAGATTGTACACCGTAGGCCCGCACACATACATGCTGACTTTTCCTTCCTCCAAGGGAACGAACTCTTCTTTCTGTCTGGATAATGTGTTGAAAATCTTCATA
>CAYXKS010000120.1:6133-9160 GCA_964465725.1 uncultured Bacteroides sp.
TTCTGCAGTCCCACAATGTCTTCCCGCACCGGATCTGGCAGGTTCACCTGATCCAGTTCCTCCTGTGGCAGCGACCGGTTATTGCGCTTCACCACCTGTCCCGGGACGCCAACCACCGTAGAATTGGGCGGCACTTCTTTCAGCACCACGCTTCCCGCCCCGATCTTGCTGTTATCACCGATCTTAAAGGAGCCCAGCACTTTTGCACCGGTACTGATCATGACGTTATTGCCGATTGTAGGGTGCCGCTTGCCTTGCTCCTTACCGGTTCCGCCCAGAGTAACACCCTGATACAATGTCACATTGTCACCGATTACGGTAGTCTCTCCTATAATAACTCCGTTGCCGTGATCAATAAAAAAGCCCTTGCCGATCTTGGCGCCTGGATGAATCTCAATTCCAGTCTTGCGTGCTCCCTTCTGGGAAATCCATCTGGCCAGGAAATAATGCCTGTGCAGATACATCTTATGTGCCAGCCGATAATAAATCATTACCTTAAAACTGGGATAGAGAAACACTTCCATATTGGAATGTATCGCCGGGTCCCGCTCCCGGATGATCCGGATCTCTTCCTTAATATTCTGTATAAAACCCATATTGCTTTCCTTCTTACCGGATACAGTGATATTCAGGTCTAAGCACACTTACTATAACCCGATGCCCTCAGGAATAAAAATCCGCGGACTTCATCCTTCTCCATTTAGGAAATAGAGACGAAATAATCCGCGGTTCCACTCTACTTAAAGAATGCATTGAAACATTCTTCCACTCATAACCTGTAACGGGGCCTAACCGGGCATAAGCCGGACTCCGGGGTGCACTTTCCCATCTTCCCGCAAGAACCGCTTACAGCCGATGACGGTTCCTCTCTGCTGCTTTCCGGATGGTACTCTTCCCTTTCAGCATCCTTCTGTTCACTGTACCTAATGCACAATCTGTTTCTATAATAGAATATGCAAAATAAGCGATTTTGTCAACCTGATTTTTCTTTCTGATCTGACATTAATCTGGTATTAATCTAGTGCATTAATCTGGCATCAGTTCAGATAAGAGCAACAAAAAATCATTCATCATACCGAATTGCTGCCTCCGTGTATTTCCTGTCCATTTCATGCCGGATCTTCCGGTTCTTTACCGTATCAAAGACAATTGAAAAATCATAATCCTCCGGATACAGTTCTGCTGCTGCCACGTGAAGCTTCACTCTCTTGTGATTGATCCATATCTTCTTATCCGGCATCTGTATCCGCAGAACGCCTTTCTCGTTCATAGGTTCGCATACAATCCCGATTTTCTGCTCAGGATAAACCATTACACTGTCTCCGCGCCTGAACTTTGCCTTCAGGTCAACCTTCTTATTTTTCTGCTTATTTTTTAAGATTCTGCCACTGTTCTTTTTTGCAGGCATGGTTTCCTGACTGTGGAAGTGATATGTGCTGACTGCATCCTCGCCGTAGGCTGCTTTGACCGCATTGTTCAGCATATTGCGCGGCATTCCCAGCCGGTCCGCGATATAGAAGGCACAGCTCTCTCCGGCTTCCCCGATTACCATCTGATAGGTCGGGGAAAGCGTCTCCTTATCAAAAGTCATTCTCGCATTAACCATATTTTGTGCCTGTCCCGCATACTCTTTCACCTCGGGATAATGCGTGGTCACAAGGAAAAGCGCTCCGCTTTTTCTAAGTTCCTCCAAAATTGCAACGGCAATTCCCATACCCTCTGCCGGATCTGTCCCTGAACCCAGTTCGTCCATGATCACAAAACTCTCCTGATTCACATTTTCCAGCACTTCAAGCACATTCTTGATGTGAGCCGAAAAAGTAGACAGGTTTTCCTCAATATTCTGTCCGTCTCCTATATCACAGAGATAACCGCTGTTCATGCAGATATCGGCATCTGCACAGGTAACATGAAGCCCGCACTGTGCCATCATGCAGCTTAACATGACTGTCTTGATAGCAACCGTCTTGCCCCCTGTGTTCGGGCCGGTTATAACGATCCCCCTCATACCTGCTCCTATCTCAAACTGCAATGGTACGTTGACCGCCCTGTCCATAAGAGGATGCCTTGCATCCCTTAAAACAATCCGGCGTTCTGTGTTAATCTTGGGTTCCGTCGCACACATGTCAATACTCAGTTTTCCTTTCGAAAAGATGAAATCCAGTTTCTCCATCACCGAAATATTTTCTTTCACCACCGCAGACACAGACGCCACCATTGCGGTCAATGAATACAAGATCCGGTATACTTCATTTTCCTCCTGAATCTTAAGAAGTTCCAGTTCTTCGTAATATCTGGATACACTCGTCGGCTCTATAAACAGCGTGCTTCCCGTCGACGATTTGTCGATCACGCTGCCCGATACCTTAAGCTTATATTCTTTCTTCACCGGGACGCAGATTCTTCCATTACGCCATGTACAGTATTGATCTGCCATATATGCTTTGTCTGAACGCATGACCTGCTCCGCCTTCTGTTTCATCTGCTCCTCACATTTCCGGATCTGATTCCTGATCTGCGAAAGTTCTCTGGTTGCATAGTCATCCACCTCACCGCCTCTGATCTGCCTGCATATTTCTTCTCTCACATTCTCTTCCGCATTCAGATTTTCCTCATAATACCCCAGAGAATTTCCATTCATCTTTCCCCTGCCCAAATAATCTTTCAGTCGCCTGACCGCCACCAGAACGCTCTCCACCCGCTCCAACTGATAAGGAGTAAGACATTCTCCCTTTTCGGCAATCATCAGCACTTCCTTGATTTCGTCTACATTCTGCAGCGGCGGAGTTCCCAGCGTTTCTATCATCTTCTTACCATCCGTCGTGTCCCTCAGTTCTTTCCTCAGCTCATTTTCTCTCAGATAAAAGGAAATCTGCCATATTCTTTCTTTTGCCGCCTCTGTCACTGCAAGGCCCGACCACTTTTCCTTTATTTTATCAAACTCTATCTGTTTTTCCGTATTCATTTTACTATTCCTTTCTGATGGTATTATCTGTTACTCAACGTTATTAAGTTAAGCCAGTACAC
>CAYXKS010000121.1:0-6525 GCA_964465725.1 uncultured Bacteroides sp.
ATAATACTTTGCATATACTGTTTTGATCGTTGTATGCAAAACATCGTATATTTCCTTCACCATATCAGGAGCTGCCGTTATATATTTCATATCTGCACCTCTTGTCCCTCCGGACATAAACATCCTATAGTTAACGACATTGGAAATTTCATTTCGACCTTGCTAAAGCTTTCGTATATGGCTTCTGTAAGAGTCGGAAACTGAAATTTGTTATGTCGTTTACTATAGCATACCACTGCGAAATCAACAATCCAATTTATCAAAGAAGTCAAAACCATCAAACGTTGCGAAATAATCCTTCGGTGTCTCAGCACGTCTGATCAGCTCCACACTGCCATCCTCCTTCAGCAGGAGTTCCGCCGATCTGAGCTTGCCGTTGTAATTATATCCCATGGCAAATCCATGCGCACCTGCATCGTGAATCACCAGATAATCTCCACGCTCTATCTCCGGCAGCATCCTGTCGATCGCAAACTTATCATTGTTCTCACACAGAGAACCTACCACGTCATACTTATGGTCACAGACCGCATCCTCCTTGCCAAGCACTGTGATATGGTGGTATGAACCATACATCGCCGGCCGCATCAGATTGACTGCACAGGCGTCCACACCGATATACTCCTTATATATATGCTTCTCATGAATCGCCTTAGTTACCAGCGCCCCATACGGTCCCATCATAAAGCGCCCCATCTCGGTATATATCGCCACATCACCCATTCCCGCGGGAACAAGAACTTCCTCATAAACCCGGCGAACACCCTCTCCGATCACACGAATGTCATTACCCTCCTGCTCCGGCGCGTAAGGAATCCCCACTCCTCCGGACAGATTAATAAACTCCAGTTTCACACCAACTTCTTCTTTGATCCGTACAGCCACCTCAAAAAGCTGCTTTGCAAGCTGAGGATAATATTCATTCGTCACTGTATTGCTGGCAAGAAAGGCATGAAGCCCGAAATGCTTTACACCCTTTTCTCTCAGGGTCCTATACCCCTCCAGAAGCTGATCCAGCGTAAACCCATACTTGGCATCTCCTGGATTATCCATAATACCGTTACTCATCTGGAATACTCCACCCGGATTATACCTGCAGCTCATCGTTTCCGGCAGTCTTCCCAGCGCCTTCTCCACAAACGCAATATGTGTGAAATCATCCAGATTGATAATGCCGCCTATCTCATTACAATATACAAACTCCTCCGCCGGCGTATCATTGGAAGAGAACATAATATCATGTCCTTTAATTCCGATGGCATTGCTCAACATCAGTTCCGTCATGGAAGAACAGTCACAGCCTATACCATACTCGTGCAGGATCTGAATCAAAAAAGGATTTGGACATGCCTTCACTGCAAAATATTCCTTAAACCCTTTATTCCATGCAAAAGCTTCCTGTACTGCCCTGGCATTCTCCCGAATCCCCTTTTCATCATACAAATAGAAAGGAGTCGGATATGTCTTTACGATCTCCTCCACCTGCTGTTTCGTCACAAACGGTACTTTATTCATTTTATCTGTATTCCTTTCGCTATATATTGTAGCAGTTCAGCTGTTGGCTTCACTGCTACGGAATCTGCCAATTGAGCAAAGCTCAATTTTTCCAAGTCGCCTACGGCGAAGAGCAGATTCCCTTCCTACCAATTCACATGTTCTCATGGACTTCGCAGTAAATGCAAAGTCCTGAACTAAACTGTGCCTAAATATTCTCAATCTGCCAGTCAATCGGCGCAACTCCGTTCGCCTTCAGGAAATCATTGCACTGACTGAAATGTCTGCAGCCAAAAAATCCGCGGTATGCCGACAACGGACTCGGATGCGGTGCTTTCAGAATCAAATGCTTTGGGTTGGTAAGCATCGGTATCTTGCTCTGTGCCGGACGTCCCCATAGCAGATAGACGATAGGCCTGTCCTGTGCATTTACCGCCTCTATAACCGCATCCGTGAACTGCTCCCAGCCTTTTCCCTGGTGAGAATTTGCCTGATGCGCACGAACCGTCAGAACCGTGTTCAACAGAAGCACACCCTGATCCGCCCACTTCTTCAGGTAACCATTATTCGGAATATAACATCCCAGATCATCCTGCAATTCTTTATAAATATTCTGCAAAGACGGGGGAATCTCCTTCTGATCCTGTGGCACAGAGAAACTCATTCCATGCGCCTGGTGTTCATTGTGATACGGGTCCTGCCCCAGCAGCAGCACCTTTACCTCATGTAGAGGAGTAAAATGAAAAGCGCTGAAAATCTCTTCCGAAGGAGGATAGATCACCCTTCTGCTGTATTCCTCTCTGACAAATGTATATAGCTGCCTGTAATATTCTTTATGAAACTCCGGGTCAAGCGCCGCCGCCCAGTCATTGCTCAACATTGCCATAATATTTTCTCCCCGCTGTATTTATATTCTCACTGAAACTCCCTTTTCTCTCAGAAAAAGTTTCAGATCTCGAATCTCCATCTCCTTAAAATGAAACAATGAAGCCGCCAGCGCCGCATCGGCCCCACCCTCGGTAAAAGCCTCAAGGAAATGCTCCATCGTCCCTGCGCCGCCCGATGCAATGACCGGAATGGATACATGATCGGCCACGGCTCTTGTCAGCTCCAGATCATACCCCGCCTTGGTCCCGTCTCCGTCCATACTAGTCAGAAGAATCTCACCTGCTCCCAGGCGATCCGCCTGCATTGCCCATTCCACGGCATCAATTCCCATATCGATTCTTCCGCCGTTCCTGTAAATATTCCATCCGCTGCCATCAGCCCGCCGCTTCGCATCGATCGCAACGACGACACACTGACTGCCAAATTTATCGGCGGCTTCGGAAATCAGCCGAGGATTCAAAATCGCCGCCGAGTTGACTGACACTTTATCGGCGCCCTCCCTCAGAATAGCCTTAAAATCCTCCACCGTACGTATTCCACCGCCTACCGTAAACGGAATAAAAACTCTCTCCGCAACTCTGCGCACCATTTCCACGGCAGTTTCTCTTGCATCAGAGGAGGCTGTGATATCCAGAAACACAAGTTCATCCGCCCCTGACTTATCATAGGCGGCTCCAACCTCCGCCGGGTCTCCCGCATCCTTAAAATTTATGAAGTTTATGCCTTTGACAACCCTGCCATTTTTCACATCCAAACAGGGAATAATTCTTTTTGTATGCATTTACTTTTACCATCTCAGACCATATTATCTGTCCCAATGTATCGCATTAACAAATCAATATAGACTCTTATAATGAATCATCACATAGCAGCCTTCTATCTTGCAATCCCAAGAAAATTCCTGAGAATCTGAAGCCCTGCATCAGAGCTTTTTTCCGGGTGAAACTGACAGGCAAACACATTGCCTTTCTCCACAGATGCATGAATACACGTCCCATACTCCGTAGTTGCAGTGACGATCTCAGGATCATCTGCCTGCAGGTAATAGGAATGAACAAAATAAACATAAGATTCTTCCAATATACCCTCAAAAAGCCTGCCCCGGTTAGGATACCGCAGGGAATTCCAGCCGATATGCGGTATTTTCAGCCCCGGCTTCTCCGGTAATCTGACAATCCTGCCAGGCAGAATTCCTAAGCCACTTACCCCATCACTCTCCTCACTGCTCTCGAATAAAAGCTGAAGTCCAAGACAGATTCCGAGAAAAGGAATCTCATTATCAACCACTTCCCTGATCACTTCCGTCAGTCCATATCGGTTCAATTTCTCCATAGCGTCGCCGAATGCGCCAACGCCGGGAAGAATAACGTGATCCGCACCAAGAATCTCTTCCCGATCTCTTGTCACTCTGGCATCCGACCCAAGCGACCCGATTGCTTTCTCAACACTCTTTATATTCCCTGCATCATAATCGATTATCGCAACCATATCTCTCGCCTGCCTCATCATTTACTTTTACAAATCTTATCGAAACAGCTCCTCTTCGATTACACTATTACAGGATCTGCTCATTTCAAATCGTCTTCGCGAGGGATAAACTACAGGTCACCCTCAGTCTGTTCTCCCAGCAGATCCGTCCCCTCCGGAAGATCCGATTCCATTGAATTTCCCTGCCCTCCTGAAAGATCCGATCCCTCTGAATTTCCCTGTTCTTCTGAAGAATCCGGACTCTCAAGGCGATCAATAATTTCTTCCTCCTCAGGCAATACATCCTGTTTTACCTTCGGCTGGTCTTCCTCTTCACTTCCAAGCCCTGTACCATTCAGAATCGAATACAACTTCTCGGAATAAGTCAAATCGTCTTCCGATGCAATAATATTCAGCGCATCTTCCTCAGAAACACCATAATTACCTGATAGCTCTGCCAGAATTCTCGCATAAATACCATCGATCTCTCCATCCACACCGTACTGCTGTGCATCAGCTATGAATAAATGATATACATCTACACCTTCAATCAAGGCATTCAGCGCCTCCGCCGACATACCAAGCTTGCTGTAGTTCTCATAAGAATTCCATTTCCGGTTCACCTGCAGGATAATATTGCTTCTCTGCAAAATAGATGCTTCTTCCTCACTCAATTCTTTACCGTAAAGCAGGGAATACGCTTCCTCATACTGTCCGGAATCATACATCTCTCGTGCTTCCTGTTTCTGCATATAATCCGGAATAAACATATTCACTACAATAATAGCGACAGCAACCGTAGTACAAAAAATGACAACAAAGATTACCTTAGTCTTAGATATCCTCTTCTCGGGTATCGCCGGCTCTGCGTCCTTAACCTTCTTCTCTTTCTTCGGTTTTTTTGGTTTTGGCGCTTTCTTGGCCTTTTTGTCGTCCTTTTCTTTCTTCTTTGGCTCTTTTTTCTTTTTCTCCTTTTTCTTGGCGTTCTTTTTATCTTCCGCACTAAGCTCATCTAGCAGTTCCTGGTTCTCCTCAGATATGCTTCCCAGTTCTCCTACTCCGCCCGTAGATGCCGAATCTTCAGAACTTTCATCCTCTTCCTCCAGCAAAGACTCCAGTAATTTAATGAAAAATCCTCGTTTCTTTGGTTTATCAGATTTTTCTGCCACATTATCTTTCCCAGATTTTTTCTTTTTCTTTTCTTTTTTCTTTTTTCCGCTCTTCGAAGCCGTCAACCCATCTGAACTTTCCAGTACGTCCCTCTCACTTCCAGTTCCCGTCTGCGCTGCGTCTCCTCTCTCCCAGAAGTCAAATCCCTCGTCATTCTCCTCCTCAGCTCCGGATGAATGCTCTTGCAACAACGCCAACATCTCATCATCTTCCATCAATCCCTGATCCGCTTTCTCCAGCAGATCATTGATGGCAGAGAGATCTTCATCATGTCCCATACTCTCTAATAATTCAGATAGCCCTTCGTCACCTTCTCCTGTCTCCTCGGATGTGAAATTATCTCCAAGCAGTCGATCAATATCTTCTTCTGACATAGTATCGCCCATCGTAATATCATCCTTTTCCTGATCAATATTTTTTGACTCTGACTCCGATAAACTCAGATCTTCTAACAGATCAGCCAAATCATCCTTCTCTGATTCTACAGTTTCCGGTGCCACATCTCCCAACCCCTGTCCTTCTGCAATCTGATCTTTCTCCATCGTGCCCAAATCATCCAGAATCTGATCTTTGGTAATTTCCGCTATGTTCATATCCTCCGAAAAAACATCATCATCTAATGCCCAACCTTCCGGCAGAGATGTTGCTTCCGGCAAAATATTATCTATAGGCTCCCACTCTACATCAGCCGAACCCTCATCCGAAAACTGCTTTTCCACACTTTGTTCTTCTAAGTTGGATGCTCCTTCTAAATCTGGTTCCTCTGATGTGCTATTTTCCTCCACACTCTGTTCTTCTAAGTCAGACGCACCTTCCAAACCTGGCTCCTCTGATGTATTATTTTCCTCTACATCCCATACTTCTAAGTCAGATGTTTCTTCTGAATCCGATTCCTCCGATAAGATGTTTTCTAAATATACAGGTTCTTCGAAGTCAGTTTCTTCTGGCAAACTATTGTCTTCCAACGCCCACTTTTCTATGTCAAAGTTTTCATCTATAACCGTTTCAGCCGACAGAGTATCCTCTTCCGTCGTCCACTCCTCCATGGATGAATCATTCTCAATAACTGATTCTTCCGGGAGATTATTTCCTTCCAGTGGGCCTTCTTCTGTAGAAGACGGCTCTTCTATAACCAATTCATCTGGCAAAGCATCCTCTTCCAACACCCAATCTTTCATAGATGCGTCTTCTTCTACAATCGATTCATCTGGAAGATTGTCTTCTTCCAAGGCCCAGTCTTCCGAAGATGTCTCCTTCTCCATGATCGGCTCATCCGGTAAAGATTCCTCTTCCAAAGCCCAATCTTCTAAAGATACGTCCTCTTCTATGACTGGCTCATCCGACAAGGTGTCTTCTACAGCCCAATCTTTCATAGATGCGTCTTCTTCTACGGTCGATTCATCTGGCGGATTGTCTTCTTCCAAGGCCCAATCTTCAAACGCCACAGATTCTTCCTGAGTTGTTTCTTCTGGAAGAGTTTTCTTTTCCACAGAAAAAGGTTCTTCC
>CAYXKS010000121.1:6625-9116 GCA_964465725.1 uncultured Bacteroides sp.
TTCTTCCGGCATTCCTCCCTCTGTAGGTTGAGATTCTATCATTTCCGGAACTTCTTCCAAAACTGCATCCTCAGGTGAAACAATCTCTTCTGACTCTGTATCTTCAAAACCTGTTTCATCCGTCACCGGTTTTCTTTTTAATACGGAACTAGATGTTACAATCTCATCGCTCATGGACGCAAGCATCTCTTCTATCTCATCCGTACTCATCGCCTTATTTGCCTCTGTCGATGCCGATTTCTCCCGCATTTCCCCGGTATGATCGTCACCTTCTGGAATACCAGCATCATTAGACACATCTCCGATCGAAGCAAACAACGCCTCTGGCGTATCCGCTTCACTCTTCCTCGGCTCCAGATTCACTTTATTCTCGCCCTCCAACAAAGATTTTAAAAGATTGTCTAAGTATTCTTCACTCGAGTTCATAACATCTCTCCAAAAAAATTCTGTCTCATTTTATCACATTATGACACTTTTCACAAATATAATCGACCGCATCCGCCTGAATTCCGATGCCTCTATCTTTTATCTCCTCACTCATCTGATATAGTTTCGAATGTATCCGATACATGAATGCCTTCTGATTATAGTAAACTATTTTCTCAAACGGAAACCGAATAATTGACGGGTACCCCATGCCAACACCCAATTCCAACACACAAAGTTGCCTGTTCACGGTCCCTTGAAGCCACTTGGTATAACTATTCCACTGTTCCAGATACCCCTCTTGCGCATAATGCGTAACACCCAGCTGATTAAAACGAAGTTTAGAGCCACATGTCTGACAAATCGGCTCTTGCAACTTTTCGATGGGAATCTCTCCTCTGTAATACCGTATCACCGCATCATAAATATCCTGTGGTATATCAAAAAGCTCATGGCTACAGTTATGATCGCACTGCATTTTGCGAAATCCGCCACAGGGCGTAACGATCCTGGCTTCATCCAATCCTACTCCATAAATATAATCATCCATGCACAGCGATACGATGAAGTAGTTCTTACCAGCAAGCATTTGCGCCAAATCAGTGTATGCTGACTTCCACTTATCCTCCCTCTCCAAAAGCAGTATCATTTTTTGTAAAAAGGGAATAATCCAGACATATTCCTTATTATCACCGATCTCCTTTTCAATGTCCTGATAACGTTGATCTTCAGTTAATCCCCTCCAGTCATACTGAAAATCCTCCCCAATTCCCAGAAGGATTCTGTCTGACTTATCTATCCTCTCATGCAGCTCTTTTAAAACGTTACCTGTCATTCCCAACCCTCGTACTCAATAAAAGCCGGGAAATTCCCAGCCTTTATTACTTTATTATAATATAGCAATTCACCGCTCTTTCACTTATTTCTTATTCAAAACGAGATCGTCAACTACACGCACCAAATTACCGATCTCAGGCTTAGAAAGCTGCGCGTTTGCTCCCAACGCCACACCTTTTCTTTTCATTTCATCATTAACAAGAGATGAAAAAATAACAACCGGAATATCCTTCGTCTCCTCATCTTCCTTAAGAAGTTTCGTAAGCCTGTGCCCATCCATCAAAGGCATCTCAATATCTGTGATTACACACTGTACATGTTGTTTCAGTGTGCCCTCAGCCTTACATTCCTGTATGACATCATACGCCTGTTGTCCGTTCTCCGTATGAATCAGATTCGCATACCCTGCTTTATGTAAAGAATCCACAATCAACTTATTCAAAAGCGGAGAATCCTCAGCAATCAGGATCGGTACATCAATTCTCTGTCTCTCACCCAACTCCTCGATATCAGTCATCTTCAAACCGGTCTCCGGATTAATATCAGTAATAATCTTCTCAAAGTCGAGAATAATAATCAAACGTTCCTCGAATTTAATAATACCTGTCGAAACGCCCTCCTCAGTTGTTGAAACAGCCGCACCAGGTTTAATAATATCTCTCCAGGAAACACGATGGATACCAACAACAGAATCAACATGGAAAGCAATGTCCAACTTATTAAAATTTGTTATGATAAACAGGCCTCCAGGCTGTGAAGTTCCACGCTGAAGACAGTTCTTAAGATCAATCGCTGTAATCATCACATCACGCGGCATAAAAATGCCCTCAATGCTAGGATGCGCATTCGGCACAGGTGTAACATCCATATAGGTAATAATTTCCTTAATCTTAGCAACGTTAATTCCGTATGCATTACCATCCAGTCTGAACTCCAAAACCTCCAACTCATTCGTTCCATTCTCAAGCAGAATCTTTGTATCCATGTAATCCACCTCACGTTATAGTTATATATTTGCTTCCGAATTGACCTGATTGCATGTATATTCACTCTGTCGAAACATGAAATCTACTGCAACTTCAAATTCATCACTATTATAACATAAAGAAAACAAAAAAAAAACACTATTTGCATTTTTTTGCAAATAGTGAAAATAAACCATAAATAATAAATGACATACCCTCAAAACCGAACCCGAAGATCTTCCAATGCTTCTTCCTATCCTTTT
>CAYXKS010000122.1:0-9104 GCA_964465725.1 uncultured Bacteroides sp.
GCATAAGCCATATGAAGTATCTGGATGGATCCTGCATCCATTTGTCCGCCACCGCGATCATGCCGGCCGTGCCAAGCACGCTGGCTAATGCACACAGGATCACATAATCAATAATAAACGCTGCTATCCGTTTCATAGTTAAATCATTCAATTCTATCTCCTCCTGCTAATATCTCATTTCTCCATCAACTATCATAACTCTTCTTCCGCTTTAAGAAGTACCTTAAGCCATTCAATAACACATGACCCGATTTTCTCCCAACGTTTCTGTAATAAGATACATCCAAAAAACACTACGGCCACATAGAGTATAACCGCCACCCGATGATAACAAAAAGCAATTGTAAAAAATACAAAATATATTCCCCAGTCTTTTTTCACTTCCATTCGTACATAAATTATCCTTTTACCCAATACATCTTCCATTATCTCCCCAACAACCTTAGGCAGGATAATAGTTTGCCAACAAGACGGGGTTTTTTTTCTCAATATATCTATATAAAATTTTTTATTATCTATATCTGTTACAAAATACTTATTTTCTAATGACCGCCCCATCCAATATCCTCCGATATCATCCTGCCCTTGAGTCTTGCTTCTATTTCTTTAACTTCCAAGGAAGTCACTAATTTATGCGGTGTATATTACCTTCCTTTCTCAGATATCATTGCAGCTGTCCTGCTGTATCTGCCTGTATCTCTATACCTGCCAGCCGACAGAGCCTCTTCCATTCTCCAAATGCCCACTTATATTCCTGATGTGTATGCAAAAAAACCTCACTCCCGAAATGCTCCCAATGGCGTATCATCTCCTCCGGCAAATTGACCGTACCTATGACAGACACGCCTTCCAGACATGCGCGTCTGCGCCTCATACATCCTTCCTCATCCTTCAGCCATCTGCCTCCCATCTCTCTGATGAGCAGTTCTCCATATGCTGCCCCCAGTTCCATCAGCTGCCCTTTCTTTTCCTCATAATATTTCCTCAACTCCCAATGATTCCTGTTCCCGACTGCAATACTGTCTAGTTCCTTTACGATGCACTGTATGATATCCTCTTCCTCCGATGTCTTCTTAAGTCCGTTCCGTTCCCAGAACCGTTCTGCCATCTCTTTTTCCCCGGCCTTGAACTCATCCGCCATCTCATCCGAGAGATGGCAGCATTTACAATGGCGTGGGACATAAGGATCCGGCGTCCATTTCCCTGTGCGGATTACCATAAGCACCTTATCGCCGGCTGCGTCCAGCTGTCGGCACAACTCTGCCTCATCTTTATAAAAACAAAATTCTTTATACATGCACTCCACCAGCCGGGAACCCTCATACTTTCCAAGCATTAGATAGAAGGTTTTTCTATGGCAATCCTCTTCCGTGACCCGCACACCTAATTTTTCTCCAACTTGCTGCTTTTCCAGGCTCCATCCATTGCCTGATCGAACAAATCTGAACCCAATATCAGCAAGTTTTTTCCCCAGTGTCCGCTTTACAACCTCCTTACTCAGCAGGCCCGTACCTGCTTCGTCATATTTCTTCAACGGCATCCAATTACTGCCATACTGCTGCCGTGACTTCTCTATTTTTTCCCTATAAACATGCAAGAATCTCGCATATCCTTCAGCGAGCAATTTCCCTCCGCCCTTCTGGCAACACGACGTGACATCAACTAAAGGATATTTTATCTTAATACTATTGATATAAAGCCGTCTCCCCCAGGCTTCCTCCCGTACCCACTCGCCTCCGGCCTCCCGTATGATAATATCCCCATATACGGCTGCCAGTTCTTTCCGCTTCTCCGCCGTTTCTTCAAAGGACATTCCCTTGATCTGTTCCAACTCCCGCAGCAGGTTTCCCATAGCTGCATCAGTCCCCTGCTCTGCATCGATTCCGTACCGCATCATGAAACGCTGTATTAGTTCATCCTTCTCTTGCTCCAGCTGCGTATACATTTCCTCCGTAAGCATGTCCAAGTAGTCTACATCCTTTTTTGACATGCTCAATTCTGTCAGTTTTGGGATGACCCTGTTCACCACATGGTCTCCCAATGTATTTAAGATATTCTCCAGTTCTTCATCATTCCTATAAAAGTGATAATCAAGATCCCAGAACATCCCTCCTATCTCCCGGTCACGGCCGGTATTCGTACTAATCTCCAGCTGGAGGCTGTGGCCGCCTGGGTCATTCTGAATCACAAATGTCTGTTTTTTGCCGTCTACCGTTCTGCTGAATGTATACCTCCGACACACGTATTCGGTAAACTCAAACCCATAGGGTTTTATCTTCGCCCCAAATGTACTTAATAATAGCTTTTTTGAAAACATATTTACCCTCACTCTCTAAGCTGACGTATCACATGAACCGAGTATTTCATTAAAACTTGCAACTAACATGGCAAGTATGGCTGCTATGGCAGCATCGTCTCCAACCATTCCAACTGCGTCATCTCCTGCTAAAAATGCCAATGCAATGATTAATCCTGTTATTTTGAGCACCCCTGCCGCAGGTCCAGCTGTACGATATAATGCATGCAGACGTCAAAGATGATCTGCCTTGTCTGTTCCATACCTTCTATATTCCGGTCAAAAAGCCGGCCGAGCACGTCTCCGAACCAGTAGAGTAAGTTAATCTCCATCGTATCCTCCTCAGACAGCATGCCTTCCAGATAGAAAGAGGGATGGGCGTTCGCCTGTATCTCCATATGAAACTGCCGTATCTCCATCACCGGGACTGCCGACTGGACCTGCAGGTCCCCCTGTGTCAATGCTGCCATCGCATTACCTTCCTTTCTCAGATATCATTACAGCTGTCCTGCTGTATCTGCCTGTGTCTCTATACCTGCCAGCCGGCAGAGCCTCTTCCATTCTCCAAATGCCCACTTATATTCCTGATACTCCCACAGAAGTCGCCTGCTCCCACCATTTTCCCAATACTGAATCAGATTCACCGGCAGAGCAACTCTGCCTATGGCAGGAACCTCCTCCAGAAATGATATCCTATGCTTCATGCGCCAGTCCTCATCCTCTGCCCATTTTCCCCCGATCTCCCTGATGATCAGTTCACCATATGCAGCGCTCAATTCCATGAGCTGCTCCTGGTTAGCCTTGTAAAAATCTCCCAGACGCTCCCGATCCTTTAAATAGTCGTCATCTGCTATACTATCCATCTCCTTCGCAATGCAGTACAGGATGTCCTCTTCCTTTGATGCCTGATCCAGGCCGTTTCTTTTCCAGAAGTTCTCGGCCATCTCTGCCCTCCTAGTCCGAAAACTCTCTCTCATCCCATCCGTGGGATGGCACCCCTTACGCTCTCTGCCCAGGTCAGCTATCCTCCGCCCCTCCCGGATGGCTTCCCTGATCTCATCCCCGGCATGTTCCAGTTGTTCGCAAAGATCTGCCTCATCTTGGTAAAAGTAGAATTTTTTGTACATATATTCTCCCACATGCCCATCTGTTGCTGTATAAAGCGTGATAAAGAATGTCTTCCTCCGGCATAGTTCTTCTTCGATCCTGATACCCATCTCTTCTTGATCCGTTTTTCTTCTAATCCACCAAAAACGGCCAGCTCGAGAACTATAATAAAAGCCGATATCCTCCAGCCTTTTTAACAGTGCTTCCTTCAAAATGCTCTCACTCATCAGGCTCTCATTCACCTCATTTGATGTCCTGGGTGGTTCCCAGTTGTCGCCATATTTCCGCCGTTCACGCGCGACATTTTCTCTATGCTTTTTTACCAGAGCTACATATCTCGCAGCCAATTTTGCTCCCCCACCTTTTTGGCAGCACTCGCTGATCCTATCCAACGGAGATTCCCCTTCATTTGAAAAATGGCAATGTTCAATCGATAACTTTTCTCTACCCCGACTCCATTCGCCGCCAATATCACATAAGATGATATAGCCATATACGGCCGCCAGCTCTATCTGCGTCACAATTGTTTCCCGGAAAGAACGCCCCTTTATTTGCTCCACTTCCCGCAGCAGGCTACCCATGACCACATCAGTTCCCTGTCCTGCCCCAATCTTATTCCGCATCATAAAGCGCTGTATCGCCTCATCCTTCTCCTGCTCCAACTGTGTATACATCTCTTCTGTGAGCATATCCGTATACTCAATTTTTGGTATACTCAGTTCCGCCAGCCTGGGAATGATCCGGTTCACCACATGGTCTCCCAAGGTGTTCAAAATGTTCTCCAGTTCCACACCATTCTCATAAGAATGATAGACAAGGTCCCAGAACATCTCTCTGATCTCCCACCAGCGGCCAGCATGCGTGTCGATCTCAAGCTGAAGACTGTGTCCACCTGGGTCATTCTGAATCACAAATGTCTGTTCTTTGCCGTCTACCGTTCTGCTGAATGTATACCTCCGACACACGTATTCTGTAAACTCAAACCCATAGGGTTTTATCTTTGCTCCAAATGTTCTTAATAATAACTTTTTTGAAAACATACTCATCCTTACCCTCTCTAAGCTGACGTATCACATGAACCGAGTATTTCATTAAAACTTGCAACTAACATGGCAAGTATGGCTGCTATGGCAGCATCGTCTCCAACCATTCCAACTGCGTCATCTCCTGCTAAAAATGCCAATGCAATGATTAATCCTGTTATTTTGAGCACCCCTGCCGCAGGTCCAGCTGTACGATATAATGCATGCAGACGTCAAAGATGATCTGCCTTGTCTGTTCCATGCCTTCTATATTCCGGTCAAAAAGCCGGCCGAGCATGTCCCCGAACCGATAAAGAGGGTTGATCTCCACCGTATCCTCCGGGCTCTCCAGGTTCAGGTCCATGACTGATACTTCTATGTACGGGCTGGGGTCATGCGCTCCCACAAAGCGGAGGCTGTCCCGTTGTCTCCCATGTTTCCTGCTTCCCATGCATAATTCATAACTTCCCTGCTTCCCTATATATGCTTTTTCTTCTATATCCCGCTGCTATTCTGTCGTTTCTGCTATATACTGCATTCAAATAAAGTCACTTTTATATTTCTAAAAAATAAAGAAAGTCCTGAAGACCTTGTATACCATATAAATATTAGTAATTAGCACAAGGCAGAAAACAATCTTATTCCTTTTATTTTGCCATATCAAAACTGCATTAACACAAACCCCCAATAAAGAAAACGCACAACTTTACCTTCAAGATTTCTTAATTCACACCCGCTCATGGTAAGTATTGAGAAGATTAATAGCATGCTCAGGTATGCTTCTCTCCTGCCGTCCTTTATCCGCAGGACGAGTTCTGCATCCGCATGGCAGTTTATGCCTTTGTGGATCCTGATATCCTGCAGCGCAACATATTCAAACGGTTCTATTTTGATCTGGTAGTCGCTCATGTCCTCCTTCTTCTTCTATAGTTTCCATTACTTTCATTGATACCATTTCGCAATAGTATCTCCTCTGTTTCTGCCACTTTCTGCTCATCTATCTCTATGGTTCTATAATCCAATCCTGCAAAGTTTTCTGTATAAATCGAATTCTTAAACGCCAAATCATATACGTCCATCGACTGTGCTTCCAAATAAACGCCGGAATCGCTATATTCAGCAATAAAATATGCGCAATAATACCCTTCCTCTGATATCCAGGTTTTCTTTAATTCAAGAAACTGATATAATCCATTCTTCTCTGCAAGCGTTACGGCTTTTTCATAAATTTCATCATTGACAATGTATTCCTTCCCGTTATGGATCAATGACTCCATAAGCGCATCAAATGTATCGTTCATCTCTTTTATGTCGATACCATATTGTTCGGCCAGTGCTTCCGCCTGTCCGCTCATAGCCGCACCATGTCTCTCAAAATACTGTCTGTCCTGACGGTCCATAAACTGACTGCCTTTTATCTATTCTACATCAAATTCCTTAGTATCTGCCATATTCTTCCCCTTATTTACTGAATTTTGCCAGCCTTCTATACGGTATCTGATCATGCAGCATCAGAAACATAGATAACTGCCGCGCTTCCCATATATTCCCCATACATGATCCGGAGGCTATCTGACAGTCCGGCCCCGCTCTCCGATACAGTACGCATGATCAGACCGCTCATGCTCTTTATGATCCTGTACATAAGGACATTGTAGTACTCTGAATACACCTTACTGATTTCATCCAGTTCATAGTTCTGGACACGTATGAAGTGCATGCTCTGTGAATTGCTCTTTGCTATGACATTTACTGCCATCTGCAATTTTATCATAATTTCATGGTTCCTCTGACTCACTGGCCTGCGGCATAATATAAAACATTGCTGTCGGGTCGGTAATCGTACCCTTTATCCTGCCGAGATAGGTGAGAACACCATTCCCTTCATAACGATAGAGAAATGTGTAAGGAGTAACAATGTCATCGATATAGTTCATCTGAAAAGCAATTTCCGTCATATCATCTGTCGAATCCATATCATATAAATGGCATTCTGTCCAGCAAGACAAATATTTATCGTCTGAAAATTGTCCTGATAACTCCTGATGCTCCACAGCATAGTCAGTACCATCAATGATAAAGTGAACATCTGTATTGATGCTTCCCATATTGTCCATAAAAAATTGAATCTCTTCTTTCCGCCCATCCCCGTTTAAATCATAAGAACAGACTTCCTCTGTCTGTAAACGGATCGTCAGTGTTTCTTTACTTTCATATTTTTCTTTAAAACCGATTTCAACCAGGTCAGAATAAGGAACTGTAAATTCAATCTTGCCTGCAGAAAACGCACCAAGTTCATAAGGATTGCTGAAAAATACCAGTCCTGATGTGGAAAGATACCATCTATCGTCCTGATAAAGAACTGCTTGCAGATCATCAATGCCATCCTTCCACATGATACCCTGATAAACTGCTGTGGAAGCAATGCTCTGGAGAAAGGTAAGTGTATTCGCAGCAAAAGCATTCTCATTCTCTGAAAGGTCTGCGAAGTTGATCAACTCGCCAGTCTGTGTATCATAGTTCAATCCTGTATAAGTATCCATGCCATGTGCGCCTCCCGTGTAATATTGCGAAGTCACAAGAAAAGAAATAACCTTACTGTCAGCACGGGCAGCCGTAAATATCAACTCATCAGAATACCCTGAAAAATGCAAGTCAGGATCATTTGCATAAATATCTTGATAATCCCATTGCGCAATGTCAAAAACATCGTTATCTGTGTGAAAAGAGTCTACCCTTTCCTGTATATCTGCATTGATTTTGTCGGCAGCAATTTCATTGTCCTCGATTGTCACCATAGGGTAAACACATTTTTTCGTACACAAAACAGTGTCATCCTCCAGTTTCGTGCTCTGTTCCTCAGTATAAAAATTAAGGTTGACGGAAGATGTGCGCTTAATGCGCTCTATTGAAAATGGTGTATTGTATGTATCGCCCATATCCTGTGCGTCAGGGGCGTCAATACTGTCAGAAATTCCTTCGGTTTGCATTTCGCCGGATAGAACTTCTTCAGTTTGAACTTCCTCGTTCTGCTCATTGGACAATATGTCTGATCGTCTCTCTTCTTTTTCACTGACAGAAGTTGAAACATTTTCTGCACATGCCGTAAAAAAACTTAGAAAAGTAGTAAATATAATTAATAATAAAACATTATTCCGTTTCATAGTAATAATCTCCTTGTCCCAAATAAAAGCAAGCACCGTCGGTGCCCCTGTTCACCATTTACTATAGTCTCAGAATAATAATACTTAATCTGATTTCCTTCCAATTTTAAAGAGAATAACTCTCCGTGCATCTCCTCCTTCTGGCATTTCTTCCTTCATTCCTATCTCATTCCCTATCATTACCACATATATGCCATATAGTATAAGCAGCCCTTTCAAAATGCTCTGTCTGACCATTTCTTTCCCTCTTTAAGCCATTGAATATCCACATGTATCTTATATGTTCGGCGGAATCTCTTCCTCAACAATCACATTTTCCACGCGCTTTATATACATCTCCGCCTGCTCCTTTACCTCTTTATTTCTATTGCCGAAAATATAAAGATCTGTCAGGTTCTCCAGATTACGCAGTGCTTTCACATCCTCAACGTCCGTGCCCGCCAGCATAATGAATTTCAGATTATGCAGTTCAGCCAATGGCTCCACATCCGTTATCTTGATATTTATCAGATATAAGGCGCGGAGTTCTGACAGGACAGCCAAAGCATTCAGATCCATGGGGGTTTTTTCATCATCTCTATACCACTCGTTGTCCCATAAATAAAGCGATTCCAACTGTGTTAAATCTGAAAGACCTTCCGCATTTCTAATAGATCTCCCAATAATATGGATTTCTCTAAGATTTACGCATTTCCTAAGATGGCTCAAGTCAACATCAGCCAGATACTCAACAGATAAGTTTCTCAGCCACATCAAATCTGCAAATACCGACAGATCACTATCACCGTCATATCCCTCAAAATAGATACTCTTCATGTTCTGCAGATTTTTGATAAAAGACAAATCTACGTCACCTGATCCAGTAAATAACACTGACAATTCCTGCAGTCGTGTCAAACTGTCTAATGGTGACAAATCAATATCATCATCATTAGAAATCACCAAACTCAAATATCTCAAATTCTCCAACTCATCTATTCTTGTAATATCTTCCTGCGTAACACAAGATTGAAATGATATTCCCTCTGCATGTTCCCTTATCCACTCATCATTGCCTGTATTCCTGTCCGTTTCCTGGAAATTAAGATCAGAGTCAGGCTCAGACTGTAGATTCTTTTCCATTATCAGATGTAGTTCCTGTTCCTCCGCACTTTCATTCATTATGCGAAATTCTGTTTTGTCCTGCGCATACTCATAAATGCATAGCATAATAAGAAGTACGATCCCCAGCCTTTTTATTCTCTCCATATCCAATCACTCCAATATTCTGTCCATAGTAAAAAAAATAAAAAAGAATAGGCGGAAAAGCCGTGCTCAATCCTTTACATTAAAATCATATCTTCAACTTCATTCTTAATATGCATTACATCATTATCCTTCCGATTTAATATACATAGTTCACCAGCATCCATGATCCGCTTCCATCCTCCTGTTCAGAGAAGAATGTATATCGGTAAAATGCATCCTGATACTGGATGTAATACACAGGCTCTTCATAAAAATACATAAATCCTT
>CAYXKS010000123.1:0-8998 GCA_964465725.1 uncultured Bacteroides sp.
GTGTAAAGTCTATTCAATCATTGGATTTTATTGTTTTTCCGGTATTGGCTTGCTATAATTGAAACTGTATGGAATGATTGATTATCGTACAGGCTGTCTTACGCACAGTGGAAAGGGAGGTATTCATTTTGATGAAAAATGTTAAAATTACGGTTCTCCGTAAACAGCTTTACAAAGATCTGGCGCAGGAATATCTGACTGATTGCGAGGATATAGAATGTGATTTCTTCGAGGAAGGCGACTGCTTTCTGTATACTGGCGGCGCAAAGATGCCAGAAGGTTTTTGTCCTTGGGCATGGGTGAGTGTATATCCCAAAGTTTCGGCGCTGTCCGCCGGTGCATCCTATACGCCCTATCAGAAAAAGGAGGGTGTTACTTTTGGCTGCTGTCCGGACGGTATGCGCCCTGTGACGTTTCTCCTGGAGGCAGTGGATGAGTAATATTCCGCTGAATTTTACATAAAGCTTGTGATGACGGAAAGGTTGGTTTATGGAAATGAAAAATTATCGTAATTATATTTTCGACTTATACGGTACATTGGTGGATATCAGAGGTGACGAGACAGACAGAAAATTGTGGAAACATATGAGCCTGTTTTACGGATATTATGGCGCAAGGTATGAGCCGGAAGAAATGCATCAGACATATTTGGCGTTGATAGAAGCAAAGGATAAGTTCCTAAGAGAGGAATACGCCGTGAAGTATGCCCATGAAAGTCATCCGGAGATTTTGTATGAGGAGGTATTCCGGGAGCTGTATACAGGCAGGGGAGTAGAACCGGATGGGCAGCTTGTTCTGCATACTGCGCAGATGTTTCGGGCCTGCTCTGTAAAATATGTCCGGCTGTATGCCCATGCCCGTGAATTACTCACTGCATTGAAAGAGGCAGGTAAGAATGTATATCTGCTTTCTAATGCACAGCGCATTTTTACGGAATATGAATTGCGCTATCTGGGAATTTATGATCTTTTTGACGGCATTCAGATTTCTTCCGACTGTGGATGTAAGAAGCCGGATGAGAGATTTTTTCAAATTCTTTTGGAGCGCTTTGACCTGAAAGCAGAAGAGTCCCTTATGATCGGGAATAGCATGGAAGATGACATCGCCGGAGCAGTCCGGGTGGGAATGGACAGTTTCTATATCCATTCGGCGCTTTCGCCGAAATTGACGGAAGAGAAAGGAAAGGAAGAGGCTCATGCTGATTACACTATGTCCGGAATGAACTTGCGGTTGTTGGAAAAAAGACTGTTAAATTGTTAGACATATATAAAATACACCTATAAAATACACCGCAGCCCAAGGAATACGATAGTACTCTTTGGTGGACTGCGGTGTATTATTTGTATTATTGTCATGCTTGCGCCCATGTCATTTCTGACACGAACGGTCTCTGCATAGTGGGTATATTTATAAGGTATTAAGCTATTGCGGCTATTGTGCCGGCGGCTGTTCGGGCTGCGGCTGTTGCTCCGCAGCTGCCTGCTCCGCTGCCGCTTGCTGTGCTGCCTGTTGTGCTGCCAGTGCTCTCTGTTCTATTTCAACCCGCTGCGCGTTGACGACAGCTTCCCAATCCGGATTAGCGAAGAACTCAGGACTATGCGGGCACATATTGGCGGCTGGAGTCGGAGCCGGCGTTACGGTGCCATCTTCGCCTACTGTCTCTGGTGGTTGTGGTGCAGGCTGGCCTGAGGTGGCAGATCCGCTCTGTAGTGAAATATCTTCCACTGGTGTCAGTTCTATCACACCTTCCGCCTTGAACGGACAGGATTCGTATGCTGGGAGATTACAGTACTGACAGATCTGACCGGCATAATGTACATCACAAGTAGCCGTAGGTACGGTGCCTTCAGCGAAATATTCCGTGCGGAGAGTGCCGTTGCATAGTCCTTCAATGGGCAGCTTACCGGAACGGGAACATACCGTTGCGGTCACAATACCGGAGGGAACGGAGAAGGATTCACTGGGTAGATCTTCGTGAATTTTGGACATTACAGCACGCCACAATTTCTTGGCGAGATTCTTTTCATCTCCGGACAGTTTTACATTATTGTCAAATCCGGCCCAGGTTGTAGCCGTATAGTAGGGGGTGAAGCCGGAGAACCATACGTCATTGTAATCAGAGGTCGTACCGGTCTTACCTGCAATAGCCATACCGCCGAAATTAACGGCCCCGCCAGTACCACTGGTGACAACATCGACCATGGCGTCTGTCAGAAGGAAAGCGGTTGTTTCCTTGATAACCTGTCTGGACTGAGGAGTTGTGTTGTCCAGAATGATATTACCATCGTGATCGACGACTCTTGTATATAATTTGGGCTTAATATAAGTGCCGCTGTTTGCGATGCAGGCATAGGCAGCGTTTAATTCTTCATTGGTTACACCGTTGGTGATGCCGCCAAGTGCAAGTGCCTGCTGGATATCGGAATAAACCTTGCCGTTGATTTCCTTACTCTCTTCCAGCGTGGTAAAACCGAAATTAGTCAGATAATCAAATCCAAGACGCGGTGTAATCTGCGTCAATGTCTTAACGGCAACAATATTCATGGACTGGGAGATTCCTACTCGAAGCGATGAAAGACCGCGGTAGGATTCACCATACCAGTTGGCTACCGGACGTCCATCTGCATAATTGAAAGGCGCGTCATTCATGACTGTAGCCAGTGTCAGACCGGCGCTGTCAAGTGCCGGTGCATAGGTGGAAACAACCTTAAAAGTGGAACCGGGCTGTCTCGTGGTATCGGTGGCACGATTAAGAGTACGGCTTGCCAACTTGGCGCCGCGACCGCCTACCATAGCTACGATGCATCCTGTACTCTGGTCTTCCACGACAAGTGATACCTGAGGCTGTGGGGTTAGGCTGACATTCTCGCCGAGTACTTCGTCACCGGGAGACATGACTGCTTCCTTGTACAGCTCAATGTCCTGATAAGCTTCCTCCTGGGAAGTATAGATCAGGTTGTAATTGGTGGAACGATTCTCTTTCCAGTAGGAGCGGAACATTTCCGTACTGTGGTTCTCACGGTCGCCGTTGCTCTTCTCTATAGTCAGTTCGTAATTCAGGTACCATTTCGTATTGGCAGGGAAATTGCTCTCATCCGCGAACGCCTCGTCACAGATTCTCTGAATCTTAGGGTCCTGCGTGGAATAGATCTTAAGCCCGCCACTGTAGAGCAGAGTGTTCGCCTGTGTTTCGTTATAGCCTGCTGCGATCAGATCTTCCAGAACATCGTCCGTCAGTGCATCTACGAAATATGTATTGACGGTAGAATCTTCGTTTTCTGAGTCAGCGATCTGTATACGGGAATAGACGTCGTCAGCCATGGCCGCGTCGTATTCTTCCTGCGTGATGTATTCCTGTTCCAGCATATCGCCCAGCACTTTCTCACGGCGTTCCGCATTTTTGTCCGGATGTGTGATTGGATTGAACTTAGAAGGATTCTGTGTGATTCCGGCGATCACGGCGCATTCTGACAGGTTCAGGTCGCTGACTGATTTGTTGAAATAACGCATGGAAGCGGCCTGCACTCCGAGAGTGTTCTGTCCTAAGTTTATAGAGTTCATATAATTGATCAGGATAGTATCCTTATCCATGATTTTCTCAAGTTCAAGGGCAAGATATTGTTCCTGAATTTTACGTTTCAGTCTGTCTGCGAAAGAATCCTCGCTGGTCCAGTCAGTAAAAACATTGTTCTTGAGAAGCTGTTGTGTGATCGTGCTGGCGCCCTCCGTAAAGCTTCCGCCTTTTGCGACATTTTGCAGTCCGATTACGCCGGCACGGATAATACCTTTGATATCGATGCCGTTATGGCTGTAAAACCGGGAATCCTCGACCGCTACAAAAGCATGCTGCAAATCTTCCGGAACCATGTCGATGGTGACCGGGATTCGGTTGGAGTTGGTAGAAACCAGCTTGGCAGTCTGATTGTTCTCGATATCATACACAAAGGTCGAGAATCCTGTGGGCGTAACATCGATGTTGCTCATGTCGGGAGCACTGGCAAGTACGCCTTTGAAAATGCCGATTCCGGCGCTTATGCCAATGATGCCGGCAGCGATGATTGCGAGCAGGCAGAGTTGTATAAAAGTAAAACCGATCTTCTTTCCCCATCTGGTAGATTTAGAGTGGAGTGTCTGTTGTCTCTTGCGGACACCCTTCTTTCCATAATTCATGATACTCCTCCTTAGGTTAATATGCCCCTCATATAGATCATTTAAAATAACAATAAACAAAAAGGCACAAATCCCCTCTTGTGTTTTACAGACTGAGATGGCTGTAAAACGTAAGGAACGCACTAAGCATACCATTACTTATTATAACAAAGAATTTCTGGCAAATAAAGGATTTTCATTTTATATTAAGAATTGTTTACAATTATATACACTTTTATACAGATGCTGATAAGGCAGGGGTTGACTGTATTTTTTCAAGATGAGATAATATGTGAGGTGCAAGTATATGAAGAATGGAGAGTGTAGAGCGATATATGGAATCTGGTCATAGGTTGGAGCCATATAAGATTATAGCATATGGGGGTACGGGAGAGATTGAAGAGAAAAAATCCCGTTTTATTGCGCATGTCGCGTCTGTTTCCACAGAGGAGGAGGCGCTTGCTTTCATAGAAGCACAGAGGAAGCAGTTCTGGGATGCCAGACATAATTGTTATGCTTATGTCTTGGGGGAACAGGCTCAGACAATGCGGTTTTCTGATGATGGGGAGCCTGCGGGGACGGCAGGAAGACCGATCCTTGAGGTGCTGATGAATTCTGGTATCCGGAATCTGGTGGTGGTTGTGACAAGATATTTCGGCGGAGTCCTTCTGGGAACCGGCGGGTTGGTGCGCGCTTACACGAAGGCGGCGCAGACAGGACTTGCGGCAAGCGATGTGCGTACGATGTGCTATGGATATGAGGTTTCCTTAGTGACAGACTATAATGGTATCGGTAAGATCCAATATTTGCTTGGACAGAGAGGGGTTCCTGTGGAGTCTGATTATGCCGAGCAAGTGAAGGTACGATTCAAGGTTCCTTACGAAGATAAGGATGCCGTGATCCATGAGGTGACGGAGGTAACTGCGGGTAAGGTAGAGATAGTGGTTTCGGACCCAATGTATTTTATGAGAGAGTGACGGATACACAGAATGTAGATTGACGGATAATATTTACCTGTCGGTGGCCTTCTGTGTGGAATCTGCTCCTCGCCGCTGGCGATCTGGAATGGGCAGATTCTGTAACAGCGAAGTCACAGGTTGAACTGTTACATGTGAGCTGTGGTAGGAAAGGCAGGGCAGGTGGATATGAGCGAAGTCAGAGAAGAAATGAGAGAGATCGGAGCAGCTCGTGAGAGAGAGAATTATGAGACTTACGAGGACTTCGGCGTGGAGAATATAAGAGAACTGCTGAATAAGGGGCAGTATACCAGGCTCAGACAGGTAGTCCAGGAATTGAACGATGCGGATATCGCGGATTATCTGGAGGACATGGATGAGGAAGAGATCGTGAAAGTGTTCAGGATTCTTCCCAAAGATATGGCGGCGGATGTCTTTTCCTTTCTGGAAATTGAACTGCAGCAGAATGTCATTACGACTCTGTCGGACAAGGATGCGGCGCACATCATAGACAATATGATGGCTGACGATGCCAAGGAATTAATGGAGGAGATGCCCGCCAATATTGTGAAAAGGCTGATCGCCAACACAAGTCCTGACACGAGACAGGCGATCAATCATCTGATGCGTTATCCGGAGGACTCCGCCGGCAGTATCATGACGGTGGAGTATGTGGACTTAAAAGAGCATTATACTGTTGCACAGGCGATTGAACGGATTCGGAAGGTGGGAGTGGACAGCGAGACGATCAACATTTGTTATGTGCTGGACAATAAAAGGACACTGGTGGGTACTGTGGGCCTCCGGTATCTGCTTCTCAGTGAACCGGATGCAGTGATCGAGGACATCATGCACAGAAACGTAGTGTCCCTGCATACGTTGATGGACCAGGAAGAAGTCGCTAGAATGTTCAAGAAATATGAGTTTACGGCAATGCCTGTAGTGGACAACGAAGATCGTCTGGTAGGTATTATTACCATGGATGATGTTGTGGACATCCTGGAGGAGGAGACTACGGAGGATATCGAGAAGATGGCGGCTGTGATGCCTTCGGATAAGTCCTATCTGAGGACTACCGTTTTTGAGGCCTTTAAGAAAAGGATTCCATGGTTACTGCTGTTGATGATCTCGGCCACATTTACAGGCAGCATTATCACTTCTTTTGAGAGTGCGCTGAGTAGGTATGTGGTGCTGACGGCGTTTATTCCCATGTTGATGGATACAGGCGGCAATGCGGGCGGACAGGCAAGCGCTATCATTATTCGTGGATTGTCGCTGGATGAAATCGAATTTGGGGATTGGTTTAAGGTAGTCTGGAAAGAAATTCGTACGGCGGCGCTTTGCGGGGTGACGCTTGCACTCTGTAATTTCGTGAAGCTGCTTGTCTTTGACCGGGTAGGCATGCAGGTGGCCTTCGTGGTCTGTATCACATTGACGATGGCGGTGATTGTTGCCAAGGTAGTCGGCTCTACGTTGCCCATGCTTGCCAAGAAGATAGGGATGGACCCGGCCGTTATGGCAAGCCCTTTTATCACAACTATCGTGGATGCGATATCCCTTTTGATCTATTTCAGAGTGGCGACTGTTGTTTTAGGTATCTGAGAGCAGAACGTATTCTGTTTAGGCACTTGATAATAATTTTTTGAGAAAAATGTCAAAATTAGTGCAGTACTATTTTGGTTTATCCAGGTTAGGATTTTAACAATGACTTCTTGCGCAAAATGTCAAAATTTTGTAAGGTATATTTTATGAGGATTTGTGTCAGAGAAGGCATGAAGGTGCAAGCACGGTTCCAGTTTATTCAGGTTGGAATTTAAAATTAAGACCCCACTGCATGGCGCAGCGGGGTCATTGTATGCATGACGAACAATCATTTCTTTGCGGCAGCAGAGATCGCTGCTCGCTTTCTCAGTGTGGGATCGAGAATCTTCTTGCGGATTCTGATCGTCTTGGGAGTTACTTCTAGAAGTTCGTCTGTATCGATAAACTCAAGCGCCTGTTCCAGACTCAGAATCCTGGGTGGAGTAAGGCGGAGCGCCTCGTCCGCGCTGGAAGAACGGGTATTGGTCAACTGTTTCTTCTTACAGACATTCACTTCAATATCTTCTCCGCGGCCGTTCTGGCCCACCACCATACCGGAGTACACTTTCGTTCCGGGACCGATGAAGAGGGTGCCGCGTTCCTGCGCATTGAACAGGCCGTAGGTGATCGCTTCCCCGGCCTCAAAGGCGATCAGGGAGCCCTGTTTGCGGTACTGGATATCGCCTTTATAGGGTCCATAGCCGTCAAAAATTGTGTTCATGATACCGTTTCCCTTGGTATCGGTCAGAAATTCGCCGCGATAACCGATCAGTCCGCGGGAAGGGATGGAGAATTCCAGGCGGCTGTATCCGCCGGAAGCAATTCCCATATTCAAAAGCTCGCCTTTCCGCTGGCTCAGCTTCTCGATAATCGTTCCCGAGAATTCTTCCGGAACGTCGATATAGCACAGTTCCATAGGCTCCAGTTTCTTTCCATTTTCGTCTGTCTTATATAGAACTTCGGCTTTGCTGACCGCGAACTCATATCCTTCACGGCGCATATTCTCGATGAGGACCGACAGGTGGAGTTCCCCGCGGCCGGATACCTTGAAAGTCTCTGTGGTGTCGGTTTCTTCCACACGCAGGGAGACGTCTGTGTTTAATTCTCTGAAAAGCCGGTCACGGATGTGGCGGCTGGTAACATATTTGCCTTCCTGTCCAGCAAGCGGAGAGTCGTTGACGATAAAATGCATGGCGATCGTCGGCTCGGAAATTTTCTGAAAAGGAATGGGCTGTGGATTGTCGGGGGAGCAAAGAGTGTCTCCTATATGGATGTCTGTGATGCCGGAAATGGCTACGATAGAGCCAATACCTGCTTCCTTCACTTCCATCTTGTTTAATCCATCGTATTCATACAATTTGCTGATCTTGACTTTGCGCATCTTGTCCGGATCATGATGGTTGACAATAACCACTTCTTGATTGACCTTGACACTGCCGTTGTCTACCTTGCCGACGCCGATCCGGCCTACGTATTCGTTGTAGTCTATGGTACTCACCAGAACCTGGGTGCCCGCGTCGGGATCTCCGGTGGGTGCGGGAATATGCTCCAGAATCGTGTCGAAAAGGGGCGTCATATCGCGGCCATCCTCAGCAGGGTCCATACTTGCGGTCCCGGTCTTGGCCGAGGCATAGACGAAAGGACAGTCAAGCTGTTCATCGTTGGCGTTCAAGTCCATAAATAGTTCCAGAACCTCGTCCACGACCTGGGTTGGCCTAGCTTCCGGCCGGTCGCATTTGTTGATACATACGATAACCGAAAGATTAAGCTCCAATGCTTTCTTGAGCACAAATTTCGTCTGTGGCATGGGGCCTTCGAAAGCGTCCACTACAAGGATAACGCCGTTTACCATTTTGAGGACACGTTCCACCTCTCCGCCAAAATCCGCGTGTCCAGGAGTGTCGACAATATTTATTTTGACATTTTTATACATGACGGCAGTGTTTTTGGAGAGAATTGTGATACCGCGCTCACGCTCGATGTCGTTGGAATCCATGACACGTTCTGCCACTTCCTGATTTTCCCTGAAAACGCCGCTCTGCTTCAATAACTCGTCCACCAGCGTTGTCTTGCCGTGGTCTACATGGGCGATGATTGCTATATTTCTGACATCTTCTCTTGTCTGTTTCATGATGTATCATACCTTTCTGAGTTAAATCCTGTTCTGTGAATTATAGTAAACGACATAACAAATTTCTGTTTCCGACTCTTGCAGAAGCCATATACGGAAGCTTCTGCAAGGCCAAAAACGAAATTTCTAAGGAACTGTTCGAAAATAACTTGTGAAGAATGCGCAGGATAAATCTTCCTAT
>CAYXKS010000124.1:0-4276 GCA_964465725.1 uncultured Bacteroides sp.
TATATTCATATTCATGTAAGATTGCAATATGATGAAACTTTATTAGTAATCTATTAAGGGTGGCACTCCCTGACAGAGAAAAAGGAGGATGACGATAACATGAAATTTTCTGAAATGTCTTACAAACGTCCAGATGTCCAGGACGTGAAGAGCCAACTTGCAGCTCTGATAGAACGCCTGAAAAAAGCGGCGGATTACACTGCTGCGAAAGAGGTTTTTCTGGAGAAAGAAGAACTGGTAAAGCATGTTGAAACACAATCTACGCTTGCACAAATCCACCATGACATCGATACCCGCGACAAGTTCTACGATGAGGAAGTGAAATTCTGGAGTGCGGCTATGCCTGAGATGGAAGAGTATCTTCAGACGTGGAACCGTACGATGCTGGACAGCCCGTTCCGCCCGGAGTTTGAGAAAGAATACGGCAATATGATGTTCCTGAATACAGAGATGGAACTTAAGACATTTTCCCCGGAGATTATTCAGGAAATGCAGAAGGAGAATGATTTGAGCCAGGAATACAACAAACTACTGGCATCGGCACAGGTTCCTTTCGAAGGCAGAACTTATACGCTTTCCCAGATGACTCCGTTTAAGACGGATAAGGATGACGCGCGCCGGCTTGCTGCATGGAAAGCGGAGGGGCAGTGGTATAAGGATAATCAGGTGGAACTTGACCGTCTGTATGACGAACTGGTACATTTGCGGGACCAGATGGGACGCAAGCTCGGATATGACGGATATACACAGCTTGGCTATTACCGGATGATGCGTAATTGCTATACGAAGGAGGATGTGGAGAAGTTCCGTGCTGCTGTTGTGAAATATCTGGTGCCGGTGGCAAGCGAAATCTATAAAGAGCAGGCCAGACGTCTGGGCAAGGAATACCCAATGAGCTTTGCGGATAATGCACTGGCTTTCCGTTCCGGCAATGCAAGGCCGGCGGGGACAGCGGAAGATATTCTGGCGCATGGCAGGAAATTCTATGACGAATTGAGTCCGGAGACAAGTGAGTTCTTCCGTATGATGTTGGATGGGGAACTGATGGATGTCCTCTCCACGGAGGGGAAGGCCGGAGGCGGATACTGCACGAGCATTCCGGATTACGAGGTGCCTTTTATATTTGCGAATTTCAATGGGACACAGCACGATGTGGAGGTGGTGACACACGAGGCGGGGCACGCTTTTGCGGCGTGGATGAATCGGGACAGAGTGCCAATGTCGTCTGTCTGGCCGTCACTGGAGGCGTGCGAAGTGCATTCCATGTCGATGGAATTCTTTGCATGGAAATGGGCGGAAGGATTTTTCGGTGAGGATACCCGGAAGTTCTATTATGCGCATCTGTCCGATGCACTTACCTTTATTCCTTACGGTACTATGGTTGATCATTTCCAGCACAGAGTATTCGAGGAGCCGGATATGACGCCTGCAGACCGTCATGTGCTCTGGAAAGAACTGCTTGGCGTTTACATGCCCTGGATGCGCCTGGACGGGGAGATTCCTTTTTTCGCTGACGGCGAGGGCTGGCAGAGGCAGCATCATATTTATGACAGGCCGTTCTATTATATTGATTACTGTCTGGCGCAGACAGTGGCATTGCAGTTCTGGGCAAGGATTCAGAAAGATCCTGGGGCGGCATGGGAGAAGTATATGGCATACACCAGGCAGGGCGGCAGCGCAGTCTTTACGGATCTTCTGAAGAATGCGGGGCTGGATAATCCATTCGAGGAAAAATGTCTCAGGGAGGTGTGTGCTGCGGCACGGCAGTGGCTTAAGGATTATGACCTGGAAGGATTGGTATAAGGACAGATGGTATGAGAGTAATCAGTGTTCGATGAATGTTTGAGAAAAATAGTGTGTGTCAATATATAAAAATGAGCAGCGGGAAAATGTAACGGGAATAAATGTATAATTTTCATGGTGGTTAGAGGGAAAAAAGTATAATTATACAGAAATACAGGAAAATGATGCTAAAATCATGAAAGGGCTTGACAGATTAAGCCCTTTTTTGATATTATGGTTACGTTTTGGGAGGACAATTGTGTTGCTCTGGCGGACAATATGGTTCCTTATTTTTTAGCGTTTTGAATGTAACACAGAAGTGTGAGAATAGAAAGCGCATGAGAGAGCTTTCTATTTATTATTTAAGAAGGAGACTTTAGTATGTTAAAGTATGTGGCGAAACGAATCCTGCTGGCAGTTGTAACGATCTTTATCATATGCGGTATCACCTTTTTTGCCATGAACGCAATTCCCGGCGGCCCATTCGACGGAGAGAAGGCGGTGTCGGCGGAAGTAAAAGCTGCAATGGAGAAAAGATATAATCTGGATAAGCCAGTTCCGCAGCAGTTTGTTATTTACATGGGCAATATGCTGCACGGGGATTTCGGGATCTCCACGAAAAACGGACGTGATATCAAAACGACAATCACGGAATCTTTCTCCGTTTCTGCGAAGCTGGGCGGCATGGCGATTGTGGTGGCAGTGATCTGCGGCCTTATCTTCGGAAGCATGGCTGCATTAACCAGAAACCGTCTCCCGGACCGTCTGATTATATTCTTTTCCACATTGTTTACTTCCCTGCCGAGTTTTGTGTTTGCCACGCTGCTTTTGTTGGTGTTCTGCGTGAAACTCAACTGGATACCGGTATGGGATGCCAATCATCAGAGTTATGTACTTCCTGTAATTGCGCTTTCCGCATATCCCATGGCATATATTACCCGACTGACCAAGACCAGCATGCTGGATGTAATGGGCCAGGATTATGTGCGTACGGCGAGGGCCAAGGGAGTGGCCCGCATGAAGGTTATTTTTAAACATACCCTACGGAATGCATTGATTCCGGTTATTACATATGTGGGACCGATGACAGCGTCCATCCTTACAGGTTCTCTCGTGGTGGAGAAGATATTCACCATCGGCGGGCTTGGCGCGAAGTTTGTGGACGGAATTACCAACCGCGACTATCCCATGATTATGGGGACGACGATTTTTCTCGCGGTGCTTATGGTAACGATGAACCTGATCACTGATATTGTTTATAAGATTGTGGATCCGAGGATCAAACTGGATTAAGGAGGAGACTGTGATGGAGAATGCAAAGATAAAGACAGATGAAATGCCAAATAAGTCTCCTTTGAGCCTGCAGATCGATTTGAAGAAATTCGAGAAGGCTACAGAGGAGGAGAAAAAGCAGCAGGATGTTATGAGCGAATCCGTTTCCTTCTTCAAGGATGGTATGCGGAAGCTGTCCAGGAATCCACTGGCGATGGGAAGTATTGTAGTACTTGTTTTGATCATTGCGATGATTATTGTGGTGCCTTACAAGGTGCCCTATTCGTATTCTCAGATTATTACCGTAAACGGCAAGAGAGACAAGACGGCAACCAATATGGCTCCGTTTACCTATTCCGACCTGGAGCAGAAATATATTGATGAGGGAGGAGAAGTATTCCCTCATATTATGGGGACAGATGAGATGGGCCGCGACTATTTTGTGCGTGTCGTATACGGAACCCGGGTTTCCCTGGTGGTAGGTGTATTCGCTGCGGTGATCGTGTTGATTATCGGCATTCTTTACGGCAGTGTTTCCGGATATTTTGGAGGCAAAGTGGATCTGATCATGATGCGGATCGTGGACATTATTTATTCCCTTCCGGATATGCTGATTGTGGTACTTCTTTCGGTAGTGCTACGGGAAGTACTGAACGTAGATGCGTTCCCTTTCCTGCAGAAGGTGGGAACCAATATGATTTCCATGTTTATTGTGTTCGGACTGCTGTACTGGACGGGAATGGCACGGCTGGTGCGCGGACAGATCCTGACGATCAAACAGAACGAATATGTACTGGCGGCCCAGGTCAGCGGCGCTAAGTCCGGAAGAATCATTCGGAGACATATTCTGCCAAATTGCATCAGTGTTATCATTATTTCCGCTGCACTGCAGATTCCTTCAGCAATCTTTACGGAAAGTTTTTTGAGTTTTATCGGTCTGGGTGTACAGGCGCCTATGCCTTCTCTTGGTTCACTGGCGAATGCGGCAAGGGCCGGGATCAATGCCTATGCCTATAAGCTGGTATTTCCGGCTATCATGATCTGCCTGATCACTCTGGCATTCAATCTGTTAGGCGACGGGCTGCGGGATGCGTTTGATCCGAAACTGAGGCGTTAACAGCATTGCGGCGGCTGATGGGCTGCCTGCCGTGAAAGAAGATATCCTTGCCTGAACAGACTTTAGGGCAGGATTTCGCCATTCTGGGTTTTGAAAGGAGAAAAA
>CAYXKS010000124.1:4376-8898 GCA_964465725.1 uncultured Bacteroides sp.
AAATGCTGTTCTATTATTTTCCAGGACCCGATGACCAGCCTGAATCCGGTATTCACTGTGGGGAACCAGCTGCGTGAGGCCATCGAGCTTCATACCGACCGCAAGGGCAAAGAGGCGGAGGCACGTGCTGTGGAAATGCTTACTCTGGTGGGGGTGAACGAACCCGAGAAGAGGGTGAAGCAGTACCCGTATGAACTGTCCGGCGGTATGCGGCAGCGTGTGATGATCGCTATGGCGCTGGCCTGCGAACCGGATATTCTGATTGCAGATGAGCCTACTACGGCGCTGGATGTTACCATTCAGGCACAGATTCTGGAGTTGATGCAGTCTTTACAGAAAAAACTCGGAATGGCGATTATTATGGTTACACATGACCTGGGTGTTATAGCGGATATGTGCGATGAAATCATTGTAATGTATGGCGGGCGCGTGTGTGAGAGAGGAACGGCGGAGGATATTTTTTACCGTCCACATCATGAATATACCAGAGGGCTTCTGCGTTCCATACCGAATGTAGATCGGATTGGGGAGAAGTTGGCTCCGATTCCCGGAACGCCTATCAACCTTCTGAATATGCCGAAAGGATGTGCATTCTGCCCAAGGTGTGAGAACGCTATGAAGATTTGCATTGAGGAGGTGCCGCCGGAAATGCAGATGCCTGACGGACATTTTGCGTCCTGCTGGCTGAACGTGAAAGCCGGGATGGAGGCAGAGCAAGGAGGCGGAGACAGATGAGCAATGGAACGAAGACAGAATATCTGATAGAGGTCAATGAACTGAAGCAGTACTTTCCCGTAAAGGTCGGTTTCATGAAAACGATACCCCTGAAGGCTGTGGATGGAGTGTCATTTGCTATCCGGCCGGGAGAAACACTGGGTCTGGTGGGAGAGTCCGGTTGTGGCAAGACGACAGTGGGCCGTTCCCTTCTGAGGCTCTATACGCCTACGGGCGGAGATGTTTTTTACAATGGAGAGCGGGTGGATGCGGGCAGCATCGGTCATATGAGAAAAGAGATGCAGATGGTGTTTCAGGATCCTTACTCCTCCCTGAATCCCCGTATGACGGTAGAGGATATTATCGGGGAACCCCTGGATGTACATAAGCTGTATACGTCTAAAGGGGAGCGGAGAGACAAGATCATCAATCTGATGGAACTGGTAGGATTGAATGCGGAGCATGCAACCCGTTATGCGCATGAGTTCTCCGGCGGCCAGCGGCAGCGTATCGGTATTGCCAGGGCGCTGGCTACTGACCCTAAATTTATTGTCTGCGATGAAGCAGTCAGTGCGTTGGATGTTTCCATTCAGGCGCAGGTAATTAATATGTTTGAAGAGCTTCAGGAGAAATTGGGTGTGGCTTATCTGTTTATCGCCCATGACCTGCTGGTGGTTCATCATATATCGGACCGGATCGCGGTGATGTATCTGGGAAGAATCGTGGAGATTGCGGATGCCAATGAATTGAATGACAATCCCATTCATCCTTATACACAGTCGCTGCTCTCAGCAGTACCGTATCCGGATCCACGAAAGGCGAAGGAAAGACAGCGTATTGTCCTGGAGGGTGATGTGCCGAGTCCGCTGTATATGCCGAGCGGCTGTGCATTCCGAACCCGGTGTAAATATGCGACGGAGCAGTGCGCGAAGGAATGTCCGGCTTTGACCGAGCGGGGAGGCGGGCATCAGGTGGCCTGCTGGAACAAATGAAATATCCCGCAGCAAGTTGCAGGGCACTCCACCCTTACGGCAGTCGCCAAATGCCCATGTAAACATGGTCGCCTGGCTTGTTGCTCGTGGGAATAAATATGATACAATCTGTTCTTTCCAAACAGGGAAGAGCATTGTATAATAAACCATATCTGTTAAATTTAAATTTATGGGAGGAAATGATTATGAAGAAAAAATATCTTGCACTTGTGCTGGCTGGCTGTATGGTAATCAGCACGCTTGCAGGCTGTGGTTCCTCTGATTCGTCACAGGGGGGGGATGCTCCTGCTGAAACGACGGAAGACACAGAAGCTGCAGCAGACACAGAGGGATCCGCTGAGGAGAGCACTGACGGTGCGGATGAGGCTGATACGGCAGACGCAGCGGAGTCTGATAGTGCTGCGGCTCATGGCCCGTCAAGCGAGGCAGCTCCTTATTGGGAGGATTACAATGAGAGAATTGCAGCGATCAGGTCTGAAACGGATCTTACAAAGCGTGAAGCGCTTATGCATGAAGCTGAAGATGAACTGATGAGTACCTGGGCAGTGATTCCGCTCTATTACTATAATGATGTATACATGCAGGATGAGGATGTTGACGGTATTTATTCTAACCTGTTCGGGTTTAAATATTTCGGTTTCGCAACCACTCCTACGAATACTCTGGCGCTTCAGATCGCATCGGAACCCAACAAGCTGGATCCCGCACTGAACAGTTCAGTAGACGGTGCGTGTCTTGCGATCCTGGCATTCTCCGGCCTGTACGCATATGATGAGAATGGCCAGCTGGTACCGGATCTGGCAGAGGGCTATGAAATGTCCGATGACGGCCTGACATATACATTTACCATGAAGGATGATCTGAAGTGGTCTGACGGCACACCGCTTACCGCAGCAGATGTGGAATACAGCTGGAAGAGGCTTGCAAATCCTGACACCGGAGCGGACTATGCTTATCTTGCAGACTTAATCGCAAGAGGCAGCGACGGAGCTTTGGATGTAGCTGCTTCAGAGGACGGAAAGACCTTCACGGTTAATCTGATTGCGCCTTGTGCATATTTCCTTGATCTGTGCGCTTTTCCGGCATTCTATCCGGTACCGCAGGCTTCTGTAGAGGGAGCTGACGGCTATGCGGAGAATCCGGGTGCATGGTGTGTCGATGCCGGTTTCGTATCTTCCGGCCCGATGGTATGTACCGGATGGAAGCACAACGAATCTATGACATATGAGAAGAATCCGAACTATTACAGGGCGGATGATGTAACGCTGGACAAGATTGAATTCATGCTCAGTGATGATGACACCGCGATCTGGAATGCATTCCAGGATGGTTCCCTGCAGTTTATCGACTCCATCGCTACCGATAATATGGCAACCGCTATTGGAATGCCGGAGTATCATAAGGTTCCTACTCTGGGTACTTACTACTGTGGATTTAATGTAAACAGCGAGCTGTTTGCCGGCAAGACGGTAGAGCAGGCTGCTGATATGAGAAAGGCATTATGTCTGCTGATCGACCGTCAGTATATTGTGGATACGGTTGCGCAGGCGGATCAGGAAATTGCAAATACTTTTATTCCTACCGGTATGGCGGATGGCAATGGCGGTGAGTTCAGAGCAAATGATGATGCCTATACTTATCCGGATGAAGCGAACGTAGGATATTACAATGCGTCTTCAGATGCTTATGAGGCAAATCTGGAAGAGGCGAGAGCGCTTCTGGAAGGTGTTGGTTATCAGTTCGATGAGAATGGAATGCTCTCTGCGGAGACGCCTATTAGTATGACTTATCTGACCAATGACTCTCAAGGAAATGTAAAGATCGGTGAAGCAATCCAGCAGGATTTTGCGGCGATCGGTATTACCATGACTGTTGAGACACGTGAGTGGTCCGTATTCCTGGATGAGAGAAAAGACGGCAAGTTTGACTTCGCAAGAGAAGGCTGGCTGGCTGATTATAATGACCCGATCAACATGCTTGAGATGTGGGAGACTTCTTCAGGAAACAATGATATGCAGTTTGGTAGATAATTTCATAAAGTAACCGTTGTTCAGGATATGGTTTATAAACAGCTCCGGTGCCGTTATGTGGCGTCGGAGCTGTTTTTGGCAATAGTCCAGAGAATCTGGGTGATTTTAGATAATGAAAGAGGACAGATGCGGTTTGAGTTGGATTTGCATCTGTCCTTTTGCTGTAAACCAGTGGTTTGAGTCATATAATGTTCAGTTGTTACTATTCACAGCTTATGCTGCTCATAGTAACGGCATTTGCGCATTCCAAGTCGCCTTCGGCGAGGCGCAAATGCTCAAAAAATTCACTTTATTGGGTCGTAAATGCGCAGTTAATGCGCATTTCGACTGTGAATAGTAACGTTCAGTTACTCTTTAATCTTGTCAATATCTGTCAGATTTACACCCAGTGAAGTCAATATAGCCTTTAGAGACAAATAATCATTTTTTAGAGCTTCATAAGTCTTCACTGCATTTTCTTCCCTTGCATTTTTCATATGTGCCTGAACCCGTTGGAATTGTTCAACGACATCTTTTATGATTTCACCATTACTTGGCATTAGATCACCTCCACGTGAAAAGCATGATTTTTGAATACACTCAGTATATCATAACCAGGCTAATGAAGTCTATGACGATTGTTGCAAATCCTGTACTTTTTTATGTGTTTTATGCTTTTTTAGCGGACGGTATCCTTAAATACTGCAGCCATGAAAATGCCTGCGCTGGCTGATTGAACCGGTTCAGCTTCTCCTTGCAATTATCCGTGAATGGCACGGATACCTGCCCATGTTCCATATTGCTATT
>CAYXKS010000125.1:0-8874 GCA_964465725.1 uncultured Bacteroides sp.
TCGTCAAAGACACATCCTCCGTCTATTCCACCGTGTCCGGGGTCTATAATAATTACCGGCCTTTCCCGTGTTTCCGCCTCTTTATTTTCCGCGGCCTCCGTATTTGCAGATGGCGCCTCTTTTCCCGTCTTCGCCGCCTGCATGGCATCGCTCTTACCTGTTACAGTGGCCGCCTGTACAGCATCGCTCTTACCTGATACAATGGCCGCCTGTATAACATCTCTCTTATCTGATACAGTGGCCGCCTGTATGACATCGGTTTTCATTGGTACAGCTGCCGCCTGCATAAACGTTGCCCGCGCCTCCACTGTCTGCGTTGCTTTTCTTGTTCTGAGCGCCACAACGGCACAGACAATGATAATACAGACCACTGACACCCCGAACAATATTTTCTGTAAGTACTCTTTTAGTTCCTCTCTTCTTCTCCGTGATCTGCGATATCGTCCTCTTCTGTACATAAAAATGATGCTCCTTTCCTGTAATCAATAATATCAGCCCCTGTTCTTCGACCTGGTTTAGTTATATACTCAAGTCTTCCTGAACTTTTATTATCATACAGAATCAGTGCATCATAATTTCATCATTTTTGTAACCAAGTTACATCATTTTTGCATCAAATTTGCATCATATCTTCTTTCCATTGTGATTCCTTATCTTTCCGCTAACATAACCCTGCACCGCTTTTTATAACATGCTATTCCGTATTTTAAGATATGCTCCACTCCGTCGTCCTCCAGTTCGTCTTCATATCCGGTATGCGCTATCTGTTTTAATGCTTCCCTGCACGCGGCATCCAGGTCTCCGTCATACGCATATTTTACCTCTATGATAATCCCCATATCTCCGGTATCCGGTTCCGCAAGAATATCCGCATAGCCTTCACCCATTTCCCGGTTGGAAGAAATGCTCCATCGGTCTTTCACTCCCAATATTCCAATTAAGACACCATGATAAAAATTTTCTTTCATTTCCTTCTTTACGGCTGTGTCGCGAATGCTGATGGTTTTTCTCAAATATTCCTTGAAAATCTTTTCTACATTTTCTGCATCCCCATTTTGCAGGGCATTACAGAAAAAGTTCAGCGTATCCCCATCTTTCCTGACACACTCTTTAAAGAATTCCATAATCTGCGTTACGTAAATATCCCGGATCTCCAGATTGGGAATCGCAAGTTTCATCCGCCTTCCCTCTGCTCTCCCTCTCTGTGTCAGATATCCGGTTGTAAACAGCAGGCTCCAGATGTTATCTATCGTCTGATAAATCTCTGGATACGTAAGTTCCTGATGGATCTCTTTTATAATGGTTTCCCCTGCTACCAGACGTTCAATCTCCCGTTTTGTCGTTTCATTTGCCGATTCCCGGATAAATCGTTTCACTGCATCGTTACTGCTAGTGTTGATCCAGTAGTTTTCCGGCTGAACGCTCGATTCGCTTCTAATCCTGTCACAATGATTCAGCACATCCCACGGGCAATATACTTCCACATTTCCAAACTGATAGCCATCATACCATCTTTTTACCTCATCATAATGATCCGCTACAGCATAATACTCAAGGAGCTCCCTCACCTCTTTATCCGTAAAACCAAAGTATTCATCAAAACGCTCATCTGCAATCGACAATACTTTCAGATTATTAAGCCCGGTAAAAATACTCTCTTTAGAAATCCTCAGGCAGCCGGTCAACACTGCAAATTTCAGGCTGTTATTTGTTTTGAGAGCCTCTCCAAGGAGACTTCGGATTAAAGAAATCATCTGGTCATAATATCCATTCGCATCTGCCTTTGCCAAAGGGACATCATATTCATCAATCAGCAGAATCACTTTTGTACCATAATGTTTTTCCAGCATCCCTGACAACATTTTCAGGCTGTTGCCAAACGTAGCTTCATTCATATTTTTATCCAGAAGTTGTTCGTATTCTTCTTTATCATGAGCATTCAGTTTTTCGCTGTCCAAAAGGAAATAGAACTTTGCGGCAGCTTCTATAATAATCCGGACTGCCATCTGATATGCCGTCTCATAGGATCGCGCGTCAATACCTTTCAAGGAAATCGAAACAACCGGATACTTCCCCATATATTCCTCACAGAGCGAAACCTCTTTTGAAATTTCCAGTCCATCAAAAATACTCTTATCCCCAATCAATGAGAAAAAGTGTTCCAGCATACTTATATTCAATGATTTTCCAAATCTTCTTGGCCGGATAAATAAATTTACCTCTCCCCAATTATATAATAGATCCCTGATAAGCCCGGTTTTATCGATATAATAAAAATCCTCTGAACGAAGTTTCCCAAAATTTTCAATTCCTATCGGGAGTTTCTTCTTTCGCTCATCCATTTCTTTCACACTCCTTCAGTATTCATCAGCCTCTTGCCAGATACCTTTCCAACTGAACACATTATTACAGCCCTTTTAATCAGCATCACTATGCAATTTATTATACTATGATTCCCACCCGGACACAATTATCTCAATTCATTCGAAGGGATATCTGGTAACAGTTCAGCCCAGGACTTTGCACTCGCTGCAAAGTCCGTGAGAACATGTAAATTGAGTCGAAAGGAATCTGCCCCTCGCTGAAGGCGACTTGGAATGGGCAGATTCGGTAACAGTGAAGCCGAAGGCTGAACTGTTACGATATCTGGTAAGATTCACATCCGGAGGATACTTATCTGTCTTACCATTACCTGGAAATCTTCAAAAACAGTTCATTGATCCCCTCATAAAACCCGACAGTCACGATCGTCCTCTCTTCCCCGTTTCCTGAGAAGACATATTTCTTATAATAGGGTGTCGTCTCCAACAGCGGATTGTCCGTCTCATACGCCTCCGGCGCAGGAAGACCCATATACGCGCTCCAACGTTCGATAAGCGTATCCGGATCAATATCCTCCCACTTAATCTGCGCCCTCACATAGAATTCATAGATCTTGCCGTCATCCGCATCAACGTAAGCGTCAATCAGGCGATTTTCCTTATTGGCATTCTGCAGACTCCCGGACAGACTCAGCTTCCAGACCGCCACATTGTTTCTCGGTTCCGGCACATCGATTGCGGAATACAGTGTGGCCTCATAGGAAGCTGCCTGTATTTCCCTGATATCCTCCGGCAGGATACCGCTTTCCTTTAAGGCAGCAATTCCCTTGTTGGCAGTCTCATAGATCTCCTCATCCGTAATCTCTTTCCCGGAAGGCCCGTTATGATTGATCACAAAGGCATAAGTACCTGTCAGATCCTGATATGACGCGTCCACCGCCCTTATCCGGGCACTCTGCTCTGTCTCCGGCTGGCTCTGGGCATTCAGGCACTGAGAGAGAATATAGAGCTTTTCATTACTGCTCAACTGATAGCGATAGCCCTCCCCTCCGGTCTCCTCCTCCTGCGTTTTAATCTGATCCAAAATTCTCCGGTCCGTATATTGTGCAAGAGTCTCCGGTCCCCAAACAGACAGGATAACCACCAGAACCGTCAACAATAGCAGCGCCGGGCCAAGGACTGACCGGTTAAGAATGGATTTCTTCATGCTGTGCCTCCTTCCCGGCCATCCGCAAAAGGAATCCTGCCGTCGTTCCCTTTCCCGGTATGCTTTCAATCTCCAGGCTGCTTTCATGAAGGGACAAGATCTCCGTGCAAAGTGCGAGTCCCAGACCGGCGCCATTTCTGCTGCGCGACCTGGACTTGTCCACCATATAGAAAGCCTGGGTAATCTTGGACAATTCTTCCTCCGGAATTCCTATACCGTAATCCCTGACGCTGAAATGATACCATCTGCATCCGGAATCTGTGCTCTCTGTTCCATTTCCTTCCACCACCTGCACTCTGTCGGGCTTATCCGTCGAAATATGCCCCTCGACCTCGATCCTGCCTCCAGCCTCCGAAGCCTTGCAGGCGTTATCGATCAGATTTACCAGCACAGTCTGGATCAGGCTTGGGTCTGCCATAACAACAGCGCTCTCACAAGTGAAATCAAACGCCATCCCTTCATTCGGAAGAAACATATTCTGCAGATACTCAAACAACGTCTCTGTCGTAACACTCTGCAGCTTCGCCCCTTCCTTCTTCGTCACCATGATATCGAGAAGCCGCAGCGACATAGTCTCCAGCCGTCTGCCCTCAGTATAAATATAATTGGCGGAGCGGAAACTTTTCTCCTCATCCAGTTTTCTGGAACGCAGCATATCCGCATACCCGATAATAGATGTCAGCGGCGTCTTAAGTTCATGGGCAAAGGCTCCCACAAATTCATCTCTCGACTGCACCTCATCCTCCAGCTGGTCGATCGTTTTCTCCAGTTCTTCGGACATTCGGTTAAAATCCTGAGTAAGTTGTCCCAACTCGTCAGTGCTTACCTGCCTGGCACGGTATCCGTAATCTCCCTCTGTCATCTTCTTCGTGGCTTTCATCAGAAGACGGATCGGTTTCGTCAGCCGGGATGCTATGAAGTACATAATCATAATACCCAGGATTAACATCAGGATCATCAGCCGTCTGTAAACCGTGAATCCCATATCCCGCTCCTCAAATACCTGGGACACGTCCCGCAAGGTCTCCAGATACAGCACTCTGCCAAGCGCGTTGACACTGCTTCCGGTCTGTATATAATAATGATTACCGGATCTGATTACACGGTAGGAACTCTTGTTTTCCTCCATCTGCTCCAACAATGCCCCATCTGTCTCAAAACCATCGCTGGCATAGAGCGTCTTTTTCTCCTCATCCGAAATGCGCAGCAGGCGGCCCGTACCCTGTCCGCTCGTCTCAAGATTGGAAGCAATCTGTTCTACAGACCCGTCCTGCAGCAGATCGTATTTCAGCGGAACATTAAGCGCCGCCGTCTGAAAGGCGAAACGAAGTATGCTGTTCTCATCCAGAGCCTGGCCTACCTCCCGCTCCAAAGAGGTGTGAAACACGTAATTCACAAAATAAAATCCGCTGGCTCCCAGCGTAAGAGCGATAATGATCGTGGTCCACAACAATAGTTTCTGGGAAAATTTCATCTTTCCCTCCATTCTGAGATTTTGTCCCTACACAGCTCTATGCGAACAACTCTATACAAGGACAAAGCACTAAAGTTCCAACCGGTATCCGACTTTATAAACCGCCACCAGATTTTTCTCCCACCCTAACTTCCTGCGGAGTCTCTGCACATGGAGATCCAGAGTCCTGCTGTTCGAAAAGTACTCGTCATCCCAGACACGCTCATACAGATTCTCCCGAAACAGCGCTACATTTCTGTTCTCCACGAAAAGCAGCATCAGGTCGAATTCCTTGCTGGTCAGCGGAACCGGATTTCCTCCACGCATCACTCTTCTTGCCTCCACATCAATCTCAACGTCGCCCAGCGTGATCGTCTTGTCTGTCTTACTGTATCTGCGCAGAACCGCCTCCACCCTGGCCAGCAATTCTGACACATCAAAGGGTTTGATCAGGTAATCATCAGCTCCCAACTTCAATCCCTTCACCCGGTCCTTCACCTCATGTTTCGCCGAGATAAAAATAACCGGCACCTTATATGGTTTAATATATTCCATCACATCATACCCATCCGCTCCCGGAAGCATGATATCCAAAAGCACCAGGTCAAATGTATTCTTCTCCACTGCATCAATGGCGGCCAGTCCATCCTGGACAGCTACACAAGAATAGCCCGCCGCCGACAGATTCATATCGATCAGATCACAGATCGGTTTCTCATCATCCACTATCAATATTTTAATCATAATTCCGGACTCCACCCCCAATAGGCCCGCGCTTTATCCACAAGCTCTGCCACTGTATCTTCCTCGCTGCAGCGGACCTTCTTCTTCACTTCCGTATCTGTCTCAAAACCGCTGGTCCGCTGATAGTATATCTCATAATCATTCTCAACCGTTACATCGTCCAGACTACCCGCATAGCTGTAGCGCGCCGCCACCAGCAGATCCTTCATACCGTCACCGTCAATGTCCCTGCATGCAATCCCCTTAAGGGCATACAGATTGTCGTAGTCCCCCATAGGCTGAAAGCTCCAGACAATATTCCCCTGTTCATCGACCAGATAGATCATAAAAACCGTAAACTCCGCCATGGTATAGCTGCCCGGCATAACTTCCAAATATCCCAGTTTCTCAAACTGTCTGAAATAGTCCTGCTCCTTTGCAATAACAAATCCATTCTTCAGAAGCTCTGTTTTCGTCGAAGCCGTATAAAGAAATTCCGCGGAGTAACCATCCCTGACGTATGCGATAATACTCTCCGCGCTCTTGTTCATCCCAAATCTGTTGATCTTATCCGAGACACGATAATCGCGGTAAAATCCCTCTTCGCTCTGAAACAGTACATCCCCGACATTGTAATTCCTGTTCACGTAATTTCCTGTCTTGTTCCTGCAGGATACGATCAACACGATATCCATCCTGCCGTCCAGATTCAGATCCTGAAAAGAAACAGCACCGATCTCCTCAATCGGCTGTTCCAGCGTCCCGACATTCCAGCTGTTAGCCTCCAACTGATCTGTCTTGTATACCACGTCCCCATTTTCTCCTATAAAAAATAATACTAGGCGATGATACCTCTGCTCCATGGCCGGCACCAGCAGAACCTCCCCGAAACACGCCGTTTCCAACGGAAATATCTGATCTTCTATAACTGAAAATCCATTGGCGCCGATATCGCTCCGCCGCTTGGTCCCATTCAGGCGGTCCAGATACTCCTCATAATCCGCAAGGACGCGTCGATCTTCCTCCGTCGTCGTATCCCCCTCCAACGCCGCTCCATCCTCGGCAGCCACCGCCATTTCCGGCACTGTACCCAATACCAACACAACAGAAATGATCCATATGTACTTTACCCACCCATGTATCTTACGCTGCAATATCTGCACCCACTTCCACTTCTCTTCTGTACGGCTCCTTGTTCCATAACAATCTCAACTAGTATAAGCCACAATAATTATCCGCCCCTTTCACTTGTCTAAATTTCCATCTGCCACATCAGATTCAATCGACGATGCTACCGGCATCGCCTCATTCAGCTTCCTACTTGCATATGAAAATTTATCCTACATGTAATGTCTCGGTAATTATCGCGGATTATACTAGTTAAGGCCAACACACAGCACCTGACATTGTGTAATTGTCTTGAGGGCCGCCCCCAAACGCCGGTACTTAGCGAGGTGAAAATTTACAACGCAATTACATTGCTCTGTAAATTTCGAGCTTAGTACCGCTGCGTTCGGAATCGAGCGAAAGCGCGTCCTCAAGACAACTACACCATGTCAGGTGCGTCCGGCCTCAATAATATCGCATTCACACACTAATCTCCGCCTTAACCCCCAACAACTCCCTATTCTCCTCAAGAATCGGCCCCACAACCTCCTTCAGGAACCTCTCCACCTGTAGCGGAGCACGTCCCACATACTTCTTCGGATCCATCGTCTCCCTCAATGCATCCTCAGTCAGGTTAAAGGAAGGATCCTGTGCAATCAGTTCCAGCAGATTATTCTCCTTTCCCTCCCGTTTCACATTGGCACCTGCCTCCATCGACAACTCCCTGATCCTTTCATGCAGTTCCTGACGGTTGCCTCCTGACTTAACCGCATCCATCATGATATTCTCCGTCGCCATAAAGGGAAGTTCACTCATAAGCCTCTTTGTTATAACCTTATCATAAACAACCAGTCCGTCCACCACGTTCAGGCATAGATCCAGAATCCCATCCACCGCCAGGAAAGCTTCCGGAATAGACAACCGTTTGTTGGCCGAATCGTCCAAAGTTCTCTCAAACCACTGTGTGGCGGAAGTGATGGCCGGGTTCAACGCATCTATCATCACATATCTGGACAGGGAAGCGATCCTCTCGCTTCGCATGGGATTTCTCTTATATGCCATGGCCGAAGAACCGATCTGACTCTTCTCAAAGGGCTCCTCCACTTCCTTCAGATGCTGCAGAAGCCTGATATCATTGGACATCTTGTGGGCAGAAGCCGCGATTCCCGCCAGGACATTACAAACTCTCGTATCCACTTTTCGCGAATATGTCTGTCCGGATACCGGATAGCACTTCTCAAATCCCATCTTAGCCGCAATCATCGGATCTATCTTGTCAATCGTCTCCTGATCCCCATTAAAAAGTTCCAAGAAGGAAGCCTGCGTCCCTGTGGTTCCCTTCGATCCCAACAGCTTCATAGTGGAGAGCACATAGTCAAGATCCTCCAGATCAAGACAGAACTCCTGCGCCCAGAGAGTCGCCCTCTTACCTACCGTAGTGGGCTGCGCCGGCTGAAAATGTGTGAAGGCAAGAGTCGGCAGCTCCTTATACTGCTCTGCAAATTCCGCAAGCTCTGCAATCACGTTCACCAGCTTGGTTTTTACCAGCTTAAGCGCCTCCGTCATCACAATAATATCCGTGTTATCTCCCACATAACAGGATGTTGCCCCCAGGTGAATAATCCCCGCTGCTTTCGGGCACTGTTGCCCATAAGCATACACGTGGCTCATCACGTCGTGCCGCACTTCTTTCTCACGCGCCTTCGCCACGTCATAATTGATATCTTCCGCATGGGCTTTCAGCTCGTCGATCTGCTCCTGTGTGATGACCGGCTCCCCATTCTGGCTCAACCCCAGTTCCATCTCCGTCTCCGCCAATGCGATCCACAGTTTTCTCCAGGTCCGGAATTTCATGTCCGGTGAGAAGATATACTGCATCTCCCTGCTCGCATACCTCTCCGACAATGGGCTTACATATCTGTCTGTACTCATACTTGCACCTCCATCTCTTCCCTGACACAAATGCACTTAAAATATACGGTGCAAGTATTAGCGCATGCCTGCGCATATGCACACATGCAGGCAAGCTGCATGGCGCGTGTACGCTCAGCGCAGCAAGTGCG
>CAYXKS010000126.1:0-8869 GCA_964465725.1 uncultured Bacteroides sp.
AATATTATATACAAATTATAATCTAATGTGAGAATTGCGTCAAGTGAAGTATGAAAAGAACACCTATGGCAACAGCTCTGCGCATTTACTGCGCTGAGCGTACACGCGCCACGCAGCTCGCCTGCGTGTGTGCATCCAATTACTTGTGCCCTCTTTTCACAGAACGTTTGTGTCAGAAATGACATGGGGCACAAGTATGAAAAGAATACCTAAGGCAACAGCTCTGCGCACTCGCTGTGATTCCTGATCGATTCTTGGAAATTTTCAGAGATATTGACATGTGAGAGAAAATTAAATAGAGTAAACAAAGAAACTAAGAATAGATTTTTAGGTCTTGTGTATGATAGAGGAGAGGAGGTACGGTTATGAATTTTTATGAAAGGGCATTGGAATTGCGTGAGGAGACGGTTGCTCATCGTCGCTGGTTTCACAGAAACGCAGAGGTTGGGCTGCATATGCCGAAAGGGCAGTCCTATGTCATGGAGCAGTTGAGAGAATATGGTCTGGACCCGCATCCTTGCGGGCATGGAGTGACTGCAGAGCTGGGCAGGGAAGGCGGCAGGACGCTGTTGCTCAGGGCAGATATGGATGCGCTGCCCATGTCTGAGGAAAGCGGCGAAAGTTTTTCCTGTACGACCGGCACGGAAGCTCATACCTGTGGCCACGATTTCCATGCGGCCATGCTGCTGACAGCGGCAAAGATGCTGAAAGAAAAGGAAGACATGTTGTCCGGCAGAGTCCGTTTTATGTTCCAGACTGCAGAAGAAACTTTTGAGGGTGCGAAGGACATGCTGGCAAACGGGATATTGGAGGGTGTGGATGCGGCCTTGGCCTACCATGTCGGTTCCGGCAGGATGCCGGTGGGCCTGTTCATGTACAACAGCGGGGGGACCATGATGTATTCTGTGGATGGATTTCGGATTACGGTTCATGGCAAGGGCGCTCATGGCGCATATCCGCACAGCTCCATCGATCCGATCAATATCGGTGTTCATATTTACCTTGCGCTCGAAGCACTGATCGCCCGGGAGGCAGATCCCAGCAAAGCCTGTGTGCTGACTATTGGCAATTTCTCTGCAGGTTCGGCGCCGAACATAATCCCTGACACCGCCGTCCTGCAAGGGACTCTGCGAACCAATGACAGCGACAGCCGTGAAAAGCTGGTTCGGCGGTTGAAGGAAGTTGTCCATAAGACCGCGGAGGTGTTTGGAGGATCGGCAGAGATCGAGATGATTTCTGAGGTTCCGCCGCTGGTCTGCAATCCTGCCATGACCGACGAGATAGTAAGTTATATGGAAGAACTGCCGATTCCCGGCCTGACTCCTGTTCCCGACACGTCCGCCAGCGCTTCTGAGGACTTTGCGACGATTGCGGAGAAAATACCCAGCGTATTTATGTATCTTTCGGCGGGATTTATGGATGAGCGGGGTGATGCTCCGGCCCACAATCCGAAAGTCCGGTTCAATGAGGATGTCTGTCCGGTCGGATCCGCCTGTTTGGCACATTGTGCAGTCAGGTGGTTGGAAGAGCATCAATAAGAAGAGTTTTTTATGCCGGAGGAAATCTGAAGCCTGTGCATTTCGCGGTATTCTCCCGGCGTGATCCCATATTTATCCCTGAAAAGCTTATAAAAGTGTGTTCGGTTGCTGAAACCCATCTGTATGGCAATAGAAGAAATGGAAGCGGGCGTATCTGATAAGAGTGCGGCCGCTTTCTTTAATGTAAAAGTAAGCCCGTAATCATAAAGGCACATGCCGGTGTGTTTTTTGATGATCGTATTCATGTAATTGCCGCTGTAGCACAGGATCCGTTCCAGGTCGGAACGGGACATGCGCCCACAGGTGTCCTCCATCAGATGTCCGATGCGGGAGAACAGTACGAGATCAGAGCCGGAATTGAGCGTTACTTCGCTGATATGGTAGAATTCCGGTGTGTCCAGATACTGGAATAAATTGCAGACAAGCCCTTTGATCAGGTAAGTGGAGCCGAGTTTGGGGTACATCATGGCATAAAGCAGCTTATCTGCAAGCTTGTGCAGATCCGATATGCTGGATTGATTCTGATAGACCGGAAGAAAATCCAGATAGTTTTTTCCCTTTTCCAGCTGAATATTCTCAGCCATAAACCGAAAGATCGAATTTTCATAAGCTGTCTCCTCTTTCGGAAAGTAAGCAGTCTTATGCGTTTCCAGCAATTCTTTGATAAAACCGACAGACAATCCAAGAAAAAGAATTTTGGCCTCTCCTGTGTATTTCTCCACATGAAGGACATTCTGGTTGATCAGGCAGCAGGTACCGGCAGGGTAAATGTATTCCTTATCTTCGATCCGCTGTGAGATGCTTCCTTCCAGAACAATCACAAGTTCGAAGAAACTGTGGTAATGAGGCGGCCGGGAGTTGAAGGTGTGGAAAAGGGAAGCAACAGGCGAGGTATGAAAATAGTTCGCGCGCGGAGAGATCGTCATGATGTTGAAGAAGTCCTCGTCGGTAAGGCCGCTGCAATAACTCAGCGTGAATTGGATCGGGGCGGACATGTCGTAATAGGAGTTGATCGTGCTTTTTGCGTTGTAGACCTTTAAGATATTGCTGGTGGTATCGGTGTTTGCCGAATTTGCTTTCATAAAATATCCTCTTCGCGCTCCTGTTAAATATGCCTTTATATCCACGAATATGATACAGTTGACATGGACATAACAACGGAAGTGTCATTGTATGTATTGTTCAAAATTGCTAAAATTAAGTCGTATCAAGATAAAGTATATACATTATCACGGAAAAAGTAAAGGTGGAACAACAGTTCAGAGAGATGAAAATGCATGGAGGCGAGTGAAACGATCTGGACTGTCAATAGGAGGAGAGTAATTTTTATGAATGACAAAAAGTATTTAAAATGGTATCATAAGGTTGCCTACGGATCGGGCGATATGGCATCAAACTGCGGATATGCGCTGATTTCCAGCTTTATGATGCTCTATCTTACCAATGCAGTAGGGTTGAACAGTGCGGTGATCGGTACCCTGATGATGATATCAAAATTGTTGGATGGTGTATCAGATATATTCTTCGGCGGCCTGATGGATAAGACAAAGAGTAAGCTGGGGCAGGCGCGTCCGTGGATGCTGTTCGGACAGATTGGCGTATCGGCAAGTCTGTTTCTGGTATTTGCGATCCCAAGCATGAGCCAGACAATGCAGTATGCGTATTTCTTTGTATTCTATACGGCGTTTAACGCGATCTTCTATACGGCGAACAGTATTGCTTATGCGTCACTGGCCGCCAAGATCACAAAGAACGGGCAGGAAAGAGTACAGCTTGGATCGATTAGATTTATCTTTGCAACATTTACAACGCTGGTGATCTCTTATAATGTGATGGGACTCGTGGAGAGATTCGGCGGCGGCACAAAGGGATGGCGCTCGGTTGCCCTGCTGTTTGCAGTGATCGCGCTTGTCATTAATACATTCAGCGTACTGATGGTAAAGGAAGTACCAGATGAAGTTCCCGAGGCAGATACAGATGGGCAGCCGACATTTGCAGAGACAGAAATGCAGAAGGAGAAGGCGGCACTGGCAGAGCCGAAACAGCCTGCAGCGGAGAAGATCAGTTTCGGACAGTCTCTGAAGTTGCTGTTGAAGAATCCTTATTATATTCTGATCCTTGGATTGTATCTGGTAAATTATATTTACAGCGGTATTACGCAGGGTGCAGGCATTTACTTCATGACTTACTATATGGGCGATCCCGCACTGCTGGGAACCTTCTCCTTAGTCAGCCTGGTTCCGGTTATGCTTATCCTGATGGTGACGCCGGTTCTTGTAAAAAAATTCGGTACTATGAGAAAAATGAACCTGTATGCCCGTATTATCACGATCCTGATGGGAGTCCTCTTCCTGATCGGGGCCCTGAACAAGAATCTTCCTCTTATGTTGATCTCGGCGTTCTTCCGTAATATGGCGGGAGGCCCTCTCACCGGTACGCTGAATGCTCTGGTTGCAGAGACCAGCGATTATACCTACCGGACACAGAAGGCGAGGATCGACGGTGTTATGTTCAGCTGCTCCTCAATCGGTGTCAAGCTCGGCGGCGGTATCGGCAGCGCCGTAGTCGGATGGCTTCTGGCATGGGGCGGATTCGACGGAACTGTGGAAGTACAGTCTGCAAGCGCAGTCAACACGATCTTCTTTATGTATGCGGTGATACCGATAATATTTGGTCTGATTATGGCAGTACTGATCTACCTGCTGAAGGTTGAGGACGCAAACAGGGAATGGGACAGAGAGCATGCGGCAGCAGAAGGAGGCATTAAATGATCCGTAAGAATTTTAATCACGATTGGCGGGTAATGAAAGGCGGAAGCTCCGCAAGCGCGGCCGCATTCATGGGGACCGCAAATGTTCAGAATGTTCATCTGCCTCATGACGCGATGATCCACGAAGTCCGGACGCCGGACGCAGCAAGCGGCGCTCAGACGGGATTCTATCCGGGAGGAGAGTACATCTACGAGAAATTGCTGACGGCGCCGGAGGAATGGAAGGAAAAAGCGGTATTTCTGGAGTTTGAAGGCATCTATCAGACGGCGATGGTCTACATCAACGGCGCACTGGCAGCGACGAATTTATACGGCTATTCCAATTTCTATGTGAAGCTGAATCCGTGGCTGAATTACGGGGTGGAGAATAAGATCAAGGTGATCGCGAACAACAGTCTGGTTCCGAACAGCCGCTGGTACACGGGAAGCGGAATTTACCGGAATGTGAAGTTGATCGTTGGGGACAGGGTTCATGTCCCCAACGATGGAATCCGGATCACGACACTGGCGGCCGATACGGAATCTGCGATCGTGGAAGTGGAAACAAAAGTGCAGAGTATCAGTAAGGTGAGAGAGAAAGTGACCGTACAGGTTGTCCTGGAGAAGGACGGGAAGACGATCGCGAAGGACCGTCAGATGGTCGTTATGTATCCGGAGACGCTGGAGACGGCCAGATGCAGCATCTGTGTGGAGAACCCACAGTTGTGGGACTGCGAGAACCCGAATCTGTATCAGTGCAGGGTTTTGATCGAAAGTGCGGACCAGGTATTGGATGAGACGACAGAGAATTTCGGAATCCGTACCCTGACTCTGGATGCGGCGCACGGCCTTCGGATGAACGGAAAGGAAGTAAAGCTGCGCGGGTCCTGTATCCATCACGACAACGGCATTTTAGGGGCTGCAACCCTGGAAAAGGCGGAGGAGCGCCGGTGCAGGCAGCTGAAGGAAGCAGGTTTTAACAGTATCAGAAGTTCTCATCATCCGGTGAGTAAGGCGATGTTGAATGCATGTGACCGCTATGGAATCCTGGTCATGGATGAAATAAGCGATATGTGGACGCTGCACAAGAATCCCTGTGACTTTGCACTGCATTTCGAGGAATGCTGGGAAGAAGTGGCAGAGAAGATGGTCGCAAAAGACTATAACCATCCTTCCGTGATCCTGTATTCTTCAGGAAATGAGATCACGGAGGCGGGTTCCGAGGCAGGCGCGGCGATCAACCGCAAGATCAGCAACAAGCTCCATGAACTGGATCATACCAGATACACGACCATGGGCCTGAACGGACTTATGACGGCCGGAACCCGACTGAAGGAAATCATGGGAGACGTGATGAAACGGTTCGGGACCGTGCAGGCCGAGGGACAGGGAAACAGTGACGGCAGTAATGCTTTTAACAGTTTTATGAGCCTGATGGAAGGAGAGAGGGGAGCGTATTTTGCATCTCATCCTCTTCTGACGGAGGCGCTGGAAGGGTGCTCTTCTTCCAGTGATATTATCGGACTGAACTATCTGACCGACAGGCATGTGCCGGAACGTGAGCTTCATCCGAATAAGACGGTGCTGGGAACCGAGACCTATCCCGCAGATATCGTAAGGCTCTGGGGCATCGTAAAGAGATACCCTCATGTGCTGGGTGATTTTACCTGGACCGGCTACGATTACCTGGGAGAAGCGGGTTGTGGTATTTTCCACTATGACGGCAATGCGAATTTCACCAGTGTGTATCCGGAGAGAGCGGCTTATATAGGGGATCTGGACCTGATCGGATACCGCCGCCCGATCAGTTATCTGAGAGAGATCGTGTACGGGCTGCGCAAAGAACCGTACATGGCGGTGGAGCGGTTAAACCGGTACGGTATGAAGTGTTCCAAGACGCCGTGGATGTATAAGGATAATATCGCCAGTTGGACCTGGCCGGGATATGAAGGAAAGCCGGCGGTCGTGGACATTTATGCGGATGCGGAGGAAGTGGAGCTTTTCCTGAACGGGCGTTCCCTGGGAAAGAAACCGGCCGGAGAGCAGCATGAATTTACGGCCACCTATGAGATCAGTTATGAACCCGGTGAGTTGATGGCGGTAAGCTATGAGGCAGGTAAGGAGATCGGAAGATTCTCGCTGACAACCGCAGGGGAGAAAGTACAGCTTTGTGTACAGGCAGACAGAACCGTACTGTGCGCGGACGGGGAAGACCTTTCCTTTATCACCGTGAAGCTGACGGACGAAAACGGGGTAGAGAACCTCGCTGCATCCAGGAAGATAGCAGTCTCGGTGGAAGGAGCCGGAAGACTGGAAGCATTCGGCAGCGCCGATCCGCAGTCGCTAACCGGCTATGACGAAACGGAATGGGATACCTATGACGGATATGTAATGGCAGTCGTCCGGGCAGGGACAGAAGAAGGAAAGATAAAAGTAGTCTTTACAGCGGAGGGCCATAAGGAACAGAGCGTGGAGCTTGAAGTGCGGAGACAGGCAGAGATCGGCTGTTGATTTGAAGCGAACGGACTGAAGATTCTGCAGACAGGCCGGATTAAAAAAAGGTGTTAAGACATAAAGGTGCGGGGGAAAGCAGATATTTTCCCCCGCACTTACATTATTGACAATGACGCAGAATGAATTCCCCCATCTCGTCGATACAGTCTTCGCATTGCGGATATACGCCCGTGTTGTCAAAGAAGGCGTGCCCGAAGCCTTTATATAATACCATTTTGGTTTCGATTCCCGCGTTGTGGAGCTTCACACCATAGCCTAACGTCTCGATCTTCAGGAAATCGTGTTCTCCGACCGTAAGGAATGTCGGCGGGTTATTCTTTGCCTCCCTTGTATAGGGATTCAGGTAATCGTTGTTCACATCTTTGGTTCCGAGAATCGGCTCTAACCCTGCCGTCATATTTCCGAACATGCCGATCATTTTGGCAAGGCCTCTTTTTTGCCGGGGCGCCATCGGGAACTGTTCCATGCCGGGCTGAAAGTATTCATCCCGGATACCGGCCATATTAAGCGTAGGGTAGAGAAGAAGCTGCCCTTTTATCAGATGATATCCTTCTTCCATGTCACGGGTGGAACAGTATTGGGCAAGGTTGCCCCCTGCACTGTCTCCGGCCACAAATACATGGTCCCTGTCGCCTCCGAAGGAAGCAGCGTCCTCATAGATCCATTTCAACACCGAGAAACAGTCTTCGTGTCCTGTCGGATAGGGATGCTCCGGCGCCAGACGATAATCCGGAGACACCACGCAGATTCCCGTCTTATCTACAAGCATTTTCACGGATTCTTCCACAACATCCGGCGAACCGCCGAAAAATCCGCCTCCATGAATATAATAGAGAACCGGGCGGCTTTCGCTGTCATGTTCCTTCCTGTAAATACGGATCGGAATCGGATAGCCATCCGCTGCAGGTACGCTTTCTTTCCGGACCGCGATCTTCGCCTCTACGCACGGAATGCTCTTTTTGGCGTTGAACATATTTCTTAATCTGGCAATGCTCTTTTCCGACACATCGAGCTTCATAAACTTCGACGGAATCCATGCCAGGATGCGGAGCTGATTTTTCATGTCTTGATATAGGCGCGGGTCCATGGCGCCTTCCTCGTCACAATCCGGAAGATTTTTCACCAGAAGAGGCGCTCCGTGATATGTTGTCATTTGCTCCTTTTCTTTCAGAAGTCTTACTAATTCGTCACTATATTTCTTGTTCATATGGTTTATACGGCTCCCTTCCGTCTGTAGATTAATGTGTAGGTCAGTTCAAACAACAGGAAAGACAATAGGATTCCTACGGTTACATCGCTTGCGAAATGTGCGCCCATAAGTACCCTGCTGGCTCCCACAATGATGCACCATGCATAGGTGCAGATGCGGAGAGGCTTCTGCTTATCCTTCCATGCCGGGATAAGATCCGGCAGGAGCAGCGTGAGGATCACTCCGGCGGAATTCATGGAATGTCCGGAGGGGAAAGAGGCGTAAGCGTTATCGAAGCCTCCCCGTCCGCAGATCTGATACCACCGGGTAAATTCGTTGACAGGATCGGTCATTTCACGGAAGCGCATTCTCCCCCATACCGTCTTCAGGGAATTCATGACAAGGATTACAAGCAGGAAATAGATCAGGGCGGCCGCCGCATACCGCAGGGCCTTGCGCCTGTTCTCTTCCGGGACTTTCAGCGTGATCCAGACCGCTGCTCCCGCCATGAGGATGCCGATAACCGGGATCAGGATCTGCGGCACGTTTCCCAGATTGTCGCTGAGATAATTCCACGTCATGAAACCGCCCATGGCGGAAAACAGCAGAAACAGTACACCGCCTCCCAGCAGGGCCGCCCATTTCTTTATCATGGATTCACGGCTGCGGAAACGTACGATCATAGCGCATCCGGACAGGGTGAGGACCGTAAAGGGGATTTCGCCCACAACCTCCAGGATTCTCGCATAAAATGGCTTGTTGGCTAATGCCAGAGAAATCTGCAGATCTGTGAATGTAAAGAGCAGTAGCAATACCAGACCTGTTCCAAACACGATGTTTCGTTCTTTTTTCTCCATAGTCTCACCTCTTTTATATCAT
>CAYXKS010000127.1:0-7344 GCA_964465725.1 uncultured Bacteroides sp.
GCCGACTGGTAATGTCTCATCCCCAATCTCCACACCCCATAACAAACCACCAGAAATCCGGCCACGCCGAATGGATAGATTCCGTAATACCACCGCTCTGTGCGGCCCAGCAGATACTGCAGCGGATAATATTGTATTAATGTATATGGAAGAACATAAGTACAAAACTTCAACATCTTTTTCCCATAAATGTCTATGGGATATTTGCCATGCTCCTTCGCCCCGTAGGTCAGAATATTTACGGCTTCAAGCCCCTCCATCGTAAAGAAAGTAAGCGCCGCCCTCAGCAGAAAGAATCCGATAAAAAGCAGTGTTCCTCCAATCAACATAAAAACAACAGTCATGATTCTGCCAAACGTCCAGTTTATGGGAGCGACAGCTATTCCATATGCGAACATGACAACCGCCTGCAGAATCAGCCCGATTCTGTCTATGCGAAATCTGCTGCCCAAAAGCTGCAGAATGGCGCTGTGCGGCCTCAGCAAAATCCGGTCAAACTCTCCCTGCCGCACAATACTTGAAAAGGCAGCAAATCCACTGCCAATACACTCTGCCAGCGCGAAATCCATCTGTATTATGGAAAAGCACAGAAGTACCTCCCCAAGGCTGTAGCCCTTTACATGCCCAAACCGGGAAAGCATGAAATATACTCCAAGTATTCCATTAAAAGAGAGAATAAACCGCCCTGTTACCATCAGAAAAAAGGAGGCTTTATACTGCATCGTACTGCGCAGCGTTATAGATAAATAGTGAACATACAATTTCATGATACTGCCGCTTTTCGTAAACATATGGCTCCTTTCCAAGATCAAGTCTCAACCGCCCTGCACCACAATTTTCCGCTCTGCAACCCGACACAGCACTTTGCCAAAGAAGACCAGTATGACCAGCCAGAAGCACTGCAGCTCTATGCCGCGGATCATTTCTGCTCCGGACAGATCGCCGCTGTAAATGCGAATGGGAACATTAAACATACCCGCAAAGGGGAGCAGTTCCACAAATTCCCTTACTTTTTCCGGCATAAACGGAAGCGGAATAATCGCACCCGACAGAAAATCCACCATAGAAGTAAAAAGTATCCGCAGCCCCTGAGGTGATATCGTGAAGAAAGCCACAATATAAGTGAACATACAGAATGCCACCGTCACTCCAAGCCCTAGAAAAAGCGTTATGGCAAAGAGAAGCAAGTGCTGTAAGCTCGACGGCACAGGCAGCCTGAAAGGGTGCGGCAGAATAAACGCTACTATCAGCAGTGGGCCGCAGCGCAGCCCGGCGGCAGCAATCCGCCCGGCGGCCGTCCTGGAAAACCACATATTATAGATAGAAACCGGCCGGCACAGCTCATAGGCAATGCCTCCGTTTACAATATTGGCAAATATTGCCTCATCCGCATTCCATGTTGTAAAGGCCGAAAAGAAAGCTTCCCGCAGCCATATGTAGGAAACGGTCGCTGAAAACGCCATCGGATATGCTGCAGGATCGGACTCCTGAAACGCCCGGAATGCCAGACATTCCATCAGGCCCCACAGGACCTGTGTTACCATACCGCTGATCGCCGCCACACGATATTGTAGTCCCATATTGAACTGCAGGCGGAAAAAGGAAAAATATTTCTTATATCTCTTCATCCCTGATCCTCCTATAAAATATCCAATTCCCGGTAGAGAGAGGCAACAATATGCTCCAGGCTCTCTTCCCCTTGTCCGGATCTGTCGCCTGCATATTCTGTCCCCGAATTGGTTCCCGTCGTCCGTTCCGCCCTTCCATCCTTTTGATCCGCACGTTCGAAATTCCGATCTGCCACCGCCTGTCCATGCACCGCGGCCAATTCCCTCATATCTTCCAGCGTGCCGTCCATAAGAACCCTTCCTCGTCCAATCAGGATGATTCGTTTCGTCAACGCCTCGATATCCTGCATGTCATGTGTTGTCAGAATGACTGTTGTCTTATGTTCACGGTTAAGTTGAAGAATAAACTCCCGCACAGCCAGTTTGGAAACCGCATCCAGTCCGATCGTCGGCTCATCCAGAAAAAGAAGCCGCGGTGAATGCAGCAGGGAAGCCGCAATTTCACACCGCATCCTCTGCCCGAGAGACAACTGCCTTGTCGGCATCCTCAACAGTTCCTGCAAATGTAGCAATTCTGTCAATTCTTCCAGATTATTCCGATATTCAATCACGGGAATCGAATAGATATCTTTTAAGAGTTCAAAAGAATCAATGACCGGGACATCCCACCACAGCTGAGAGCGCTGACCGAACACTACACCAATCTGCCGCACATGTTCTGTACGGTTTTTCCATGGTATCCGGCCATCCACAAAACAACTGCCGCTCTCCGGCGTCAGAATGCCGCTTAGAATTTTGATTGTAGAACTTTTGCCTGCTCCGTTGGGTCCGATGTATCCCACCATCTCTCCATCCTGAATGGTGAAACTGACATCTGATAAAGCCCGGATGATTTCCACTTCCCTCCGGAACAGCGCCTTGCAGGCCTCTTTCATGCCTGCGTTTCTCTTTGCTACTCTGTACGACTTACATACATGCTCCATCGTGATCATTTTGCTTCCTCCTGGTAGTAATATTTCGTCTGCATCGTTTCATAAAATATCTTGCCAAGTAGGTCTGCCCTCCCCGGTAACAGCCGGAGATTACCTATAAAAACGTAGGGTATTATTATATCTCTCTTTCTGATAAAACGTCAAGAAAATTTTTACTTCTTAAGTTCGCTAGTCTTGGGACGAATATCTACTTTCCACCTTCAATGCGCTTTGAGTTCAAAAACTACATTTAGAACACACTGATTTTTGTCATATCCAGCCACATATATCTTTCTCTACTTCCATTTACACAGTTTCAAAAGATAATCAAAAGACAGAAATCGCTTGAAACCAAGATTTTGAAGATTTTGAAGATTTTCAAAAAATAATCAAAAGATATTCAGATTGCTTCGTCCCTTGTTCATGCTTTCACGAAGATAATTTCCAAGATTCGTTATACAGACAAGCGTCGTAATCAGGAATATGCCGGGAATTAAAATAATCCACCAGGAATTGGCCGAAAGCGCTTTTTCGGACAAGGATAACATGCTCCCCCAAGTGACCACTTCCACCGGCAGACCAATTCCCATAAAGCTTAGCGTAGATTCTGCGACGATTGCACTCCGGACATTCATGACAACCATAAACATGATCGACGGCACAAAAGAGGGCGTCAAATGTCTCCATAATATATGAAAGAAACCACCGCCCATACATTTACAGGCAATAACATACTCGCTGTTCCTGATCTGCCGGACTTCGCTCCTCACAACCTTCGCAATGCCCATCCAATTCGTAATTCCTATTACAAAAGAAATACTAAGTACGTTCGCCTGCCCTAAAATCGCCTGTATCATAATAACAATCAGCAAACCGGGCACGCTGAGCAGGATTTCTGTCAGCCTCATCAGCAGCGCATCCACCCATTCCGGAGCGCATCCGCTGACCGAACCAAAAATGACGGCTATCACTGTAGAAAGAAGTGTTGACGCTATGCCGATATAGAGAGAAATTCTACCACCATACCAGATCATGGAGAAAATATCCCGCCCCATGGTGTCCGTTCCAAACAAAAACTCTCTGTTTGGCGAAACATTGTAATTCTTCAAATCCAGATATCCCGGATCTTTTGTCATAATAAAATTGCATGCAAGGCAGCCAAAGACGATGATGCCAAGCACAAACGCAGAAAAAACCGGCCGGCCCTGATACCATTTTTGTTTCCGCACGGATTTTGTCTGCGTCATCTGCCGCATGCCGACTATTTCAAATCTGTTCTCCACTCTTTTCTGCTCCTTTGTGGCCCATTTTACACGTTTTCCTGGCCTTTGCAACAAGTGCAGGGCACAAAGTCCTGGACCGAGTTGTTATAGTTAACGACATTAGAAATTTCGTTTCCGGCCTTGCAAAAGCTTCCATATACGGTTTCTGTAAAAGACGGAAACAGAAATTTGCTGCTGCTTCGCGAAGCTGTGCGGATCTATCGCTTCGTTGACCGCCTGCGCCACATAATTGCACAATATAACAATACTTCCCGAAAGAAGACAGAGAACCATCAGCAGATTATAATCCTTATACCGGGCGCTCTCATAGGAAAGCGTCCCAAGTCCCGGATAAGAAAAAACCGTCTCCACGATGTAGGTCCCTCCCATAATATGTGGAACAGAAATTGCCATAATGCTTAGATAAGAGGGCATGACATTCCTCAGACAATGCCGGAATATCACACTGTGCTTTTTCAATCCTTTAGCTTTCGCGAGCAAGACATAATCCACCCGCATTTCCTCAACGATCCTGTTGCGCACCATGTAGGCATAGTACCATAGATGACCCGCGACCACGACGATCATGGGCAGAATCAAGTGGCTGACGCGATCCCACAAATCTTTCGGGCCGCCTGCGGTGTAAGCGCCGCTTCCGGGAAGCCATTTCAAGTTAACCGCAAAAATAAGAATCAGCAGCAATGACATCCAAAATTCCGGAATACAGCTTGTAACCGTGCCGACTTTACAGAGCATCTTATCCAGAAGCCTGCCTTCATACCATGCACACAGCACTCCAAGCAGCAGCGACAGGACAAAAATCAACACGAACCCTATACCGCCCAGAAGCAGCGTATTGTCGATCCGCTCACCGATGACCTCCATCACGTCCATTTTATATTTGTATGAAATACCAAAATCTCCGTGCATAGCATTTCCAAGCCAACGGACATATTGAACCGAAACCGGATCATTCAGGCCCAGTTTATCCTCCGCCCATTCCCGCTCCTGGGGACTCATCTTCTCCGCCTGTTCACCATAATAAGAAATCAGTGGATCACCCGGCGCCAGCCTGGATATATAGAAAACCATTGCGGATAAAAGAAATATACTTATAAGAAAAGCGAAAATCTTTTTTCCATAATATAATCCAGTCATCGAATCAAACCTTTCCTATGGATACATCCGACGTCATTACATTAAGCCGAACACATCTGATATTGTATACTGGCACAATTTTCTTAACCTGATGGCATTGGAATACGTCAGTAATTTACTGCTTCGGTGTCACCTTATATGCTCACCTCTGGAATCGGAATTGCTGACAGAAGCTCCTTAGTATACGGGTGCTTCGGACTTGCAAAAAGTTCCTCCGTCTTCCCGATTTCCACCAGCTTTCCACGATGCATGACTCCGACACGATCACACAGAAACTTCACCATAGCCAGATCATGGGCAATAAAAAGAAAGGAAAACCCGTGCTCTTTCTGCAAATGCCTGAAAAGATTCACGATCTGTGCCTGAATGGATACATCCAGGGATGCAATGGGTTCATCTGCAACCAACAATTCCGGCTCCATCGTCAACGCTCTTGCAATCGCTACCCGCTGTCTTTGTCCGCCGGACAGTTCTGACGGATATTTATCCAGATAATCCGCGTCCAGCCCAACATAATGCATCTGAAATTCCGCCTCCGCCCGAAAGGACCCTCTGGGCGGTACAATATGCTGTATTTTCATCGGCTCAGTGATGATGTCGCACACTTTCATGTGTGGATTCAGGCTGGAATCAGAGTCCTGGAAGATGATCTGTCTTTCTGCCTGAAGCCTTTTTCTATTAACACGAAATTGTCTCGGATCACAGGTATTAATTCCTTTATAAAGAATCTCTGTAGCAGCATTGTCAGACTTATATATATTCATAATACAGCGGGCAACTGTTGATTTCCCTGAACCGGATTCACCGACCAGGCCGAAAATTTCTCCCTTTCTGATCTGAAAAGAGACATCGTCAACCGCCTGAAGCACTTTCCCTTTCGAAATCGAAAATGCATGGGAGAGGTGGCGGACATCCAACAGGATTTTCCCCCGCCCTTTCTGATCTGCCTGATCTACCCACTCCGTTTGATCTGTCCTATCTACTCCCGGATGCTTCTTCGCCAACGGATGGTCATTCAGAATCAGCCTCTGCCCGCCGTCCCCTCCGCCGCAAGACACCGGCGTGATCTTTGGCGCCCGCTCATCAAGCAGCCACGTAGCAGCATAGTGAGTATCACTGATACGGAACATCGGCGGCTCTTCCTCGTAATCGATCGCAAGAGCAAACTCATTACGGCAGGCGAACGCATCTCCTCTCGGAGGATCGATCAGTGTAGGCGGCATACCCGGAATCGTGTTCAAGGCCTCCCTGCCTTCGGACAGTGACGGCAGCGATCGCATAAGGCCCCAAGTATATGGATGTCTGGGATCATGAAAAATCTCTTCAGTCGTCCCGATTTCCACGATCTTGCCGGCATACATAACCGCCATTCGGTCCGCTGCCCTCGCAGCCACGCCCAGATCATGCGTCACAAAAATTGTCGCCATACCGAAATTCTGCTGGATACGCCGCAGCATCTCCAGAATCTGTGCCTGTATCGTCACATCCAGCGCTGTAGTCGGCTCATCTGCAAACAAGATTTCCGGATTTCCGGCAAGGGCGATCGCCATAACGCTGCGCTGCCTCATACCGCCGGAAAAACTGTAAGGATAAAGCTTCATCCGCTCCTCTGCCCGGTCTATCTCCACCAGTTTCATCAATTCCAATACTCTGTCATACAATTTCTCCTTCGAGATCTTTGGTTGATGAACTTTCACGGCCTCCGCAATCTGGGCGCCGACAGACATCGTGGGATTTAAAGAGGTCATTGGGTCCTGGAGAATCATGGAGAAAACTTTTCCCCTGAGTCTGTGCATCTCCCGCTCCCCATATTTGGTGATATCCGCTCCGTTTACGACGATACTGCCGGACTTTATTCTTGCCAAAGATGGCAAAAGCTTCATAATACTTTTACACAGAACGCTCTTTCCACAGCCGGATTCCCCCACCAGCGCCAGTACCTCACCAGGATGCAAATCAAAGCTGACGTCCCGGACGGCCTGTACTTCTCCCTGCGGTGTATCAAAACTGACGGAAAGATTTTTTACGTTTAGCAATTCCGACATTTTATCTCTGTCTTCCGAATGCATTTTTCTACCATTTATTTCTACCATCTTTTTAATCTGCAGAGATAAACTTCTCTGCCAGTGCTATTTACATTGTTTCATGTATTTTTCTTATCACAGATACTCTATAGCATCGTTACTGTTCACAGTACCCGGCGGTGAGGCGCAAATGCTCTCATAATCTACTGTATCGGGTCGTAAATGCGCATTTCGACTGTAAATAGTACCATGGCACCTACTCCTGGATCGTCCACTCCGCCACATTCCAGAAAATCCCTACGCCGTGATGTCCCATAACCGTATCCGCAGAAATTCCCTGTATCGCAGAATCCGCCACATA
>CAYXKS010000127.1:7444-8867 GCA_964465725.1 uncultured Bacteroides sp.
CCCCAGTCCACCTGGGTAGGAATTTCAACAGAACAGTCGATTCCCACCTCCCTGAGCTGCTGTGCTGCGGCCTGGGCAATGTCGATACGCACCTGATCTCCCGCGCCCACACTAATCACGAAGCCGATCGTCTGACCATCCCTTTCATAGAAACCATCGTCTCCCATCGTACAGCCTACCGTCTCTAAGATTTCTTTTGCCTTATCCGGATTATAATCATAATGCTCTACGTCTTCGTTGTTATAGATGTTGCGCTGCAGAGGTCCATAAGCGACAATACCCTGCCCCAACAAAACCGCATCGATAATCGACTGTCTGTCGATCGCATAGCAGACTGCCGGGATAATATCTTTATTCTTAGTCCAGTATTCATTTCTGAAATTGAAAAGAATCCCGCGATAATCAGAGGTTTTCATCTCATAACAGGTGTATTCCGGTACGCCGGCAAAGGACTGAGCGTCACGCGGCGTCAACAGCGCAAGATCCAGTTCTCCTGATTTCATCTGCATCGCTTTGGCCGTATCATCGGGAACGATTTTGAAAATAATCCGCCCGATATTGGGCATCCCCTTATAGTAAGATTCATTCCTGGCCAATGTAATTGCCTGTCCCACATCCCATTTTTCCAGCCTGTAAGGTCCTGTGCCAACCGGATTCCTGAAGAAATCCGACTCCTGCATATCCTCCCCTTCAAGCAGATGCTTCGGCAGAACCGCCATCGTCATATAATCCAGGAATGCTACGTTGGGAGCTTCCAGCTTAAAAGATATCGTGTGATCGTCAATCACCCTGATCTCTTCCACATCCTCGTAATTTGGCGCATTTTCCGATCCGTTCTCCGGGTCCATGATGGCTTCGATCGTAAATTTTACATCCTCCGCCGTGAACGCCTCGCCATCATGCCATTTTACGTTTTCTTCCAGATGGAACGTATAAGTGCAGTCATCCTCATTGAATTCCCAGCTTCTGGCAAGTCCGGGCACTACTTCATTATCGCCGTTGTGAGCGGTAAGACCATTAAAAAGCAGAATATTGATCTCCCCATGCTCGTCCATGGCGGGATTGATTCTGGTATAATCACCGCTGCCATAAATCAACGTAATCGGCTCTTTATCATCACTGGCGACATTCTCACGGCCAGCAGCATTTTTGGAATCGCCTGCCGGCCCTGAGTCATCCTGTGAGCCAGAAGCCGCTCCACAGCCAGATAATGTAAAAATTATCGCCAGGACTATAATATGTAAGACGGTTTTTTTCATGAATTTAATACTACCTCTCTTATTTCTCAACGCATTCTCTACGCCTGTATATTAGTCTGTTCTTGAAATTATTGTGTAAATTAAAAGCATTCAAAATCCCATATTATCAGAAAATTTATAAATGTTATTTGCACAAGAACTTCAAGTACGAACAATGTATATAA
>CAYXKS010000128.1:0-8862 GCA_964465725.1 uncultured Bacteroides sp.
CATTATATCACCAGGAAAACAGGCAGGACAGCCGGTCATAGAAGTTAGCAGGAACTGTTCCATGCACTGGATGATATAAGGTGGGGTGCAGATATGCGGAGGCTGGAACGGAGAGGTTTGGAACAGAGGATGATCGTGCTTGACTGAGATGCGTGGAATGTGGGAAAGTGTAGGGAGGATGCATCATGGATTATCTGGGTAAGGAGATAATGTAATGATAATGGATAGCACTTTTGTCGGAAACAGATAAAGATAAGTATTTAGAAAATGTTTCTGATATGATAATATGTGATTAGGGTACAATCATCACAATAGATGTGCCCTGATGGGATAAATGCTAAAAATCAGGTTAAGGAGACAGAAAATGAGAAAATCCCAGCATATGATTCAACGAATAGAGAAGGGATCCATTGCGGAGGAGATGGGGATGGAGCCAGGGGATGAACTGTTGAAGATTAACGGCAGTGAAATCCGGGACATTTTTGATTATCAATACCTGGTTCAGGACGAATATATTGAAGTGCTCGTTCGCAAGGCGAACGGCGAAGAGTGGCTGCTGGAGATCGATAAGGATTATGATGAGGATCTGGGCATTGAGTTTGAGAATGGACTGATGGATGACTACCGCTCCTGTCATAATAAATGTATTTTCTGTTTTATTGATCAGATGCCAGGAGGGATGAGGGAGACGTTATACTTCAAGGATGACGATTCCAGGCTGTCTTTCCTGCAGGGAAACTATGTGACGCTGACAAATATGTCGGATGAAGATGTGGAGCGGATTATACGGTATCGTCTCTCACCGATCAATATCTCTTTTCAGACAACGAATCCTAAACTGCGGTGCATGATGTTGAATAATCGGTTTGCCGGGCGGGCGTTGGAGCAGGTGAAGAAGCTGTATGAGGCCGGCATAACCATGAACGGGCAGATCGTTCTCTGCAAACATGTCAACGACGGGGCGGAATTGGAGCGAAGCATATCGGATTTGACGGCGTATCTGCCGCATCTTGAGAGCGTGTCGGTAGTGCCGGTAGGATTATCGAAGTATCGGGACGGCCTTTATCCGCTGGAGCCTTTTACGAAGGAGGATGCTGCGGAAGTGCTGCAGTGTATTCATAAGTGGCAGAAGAAGGTGTATCCGGAATATGGACTGCACTTTGTACATGCCTCCGACGAGTGGTACGTGCTGGCGGAGGAAGAACTGCCGGAGGAAGAGCGGTATGACGGATATCTGCAGTTGGAGAACGGTGTGGGGATGCTCAGGCTGCTGCAGGAGGAATTCAGAGATGCCATGGAACAGCTTCAGGAGGACCAGGAGTGGTATTCCGACTGTGCGGAAGAGCTTTCTGTTGTGACGGGCCGGTTGGCGTATCCTTTTATCCGTGATATGGTGCAGCAGATGACAAAGCGTTTTCCCGGACTGGATGTACATGTTTACGCGATAACAAATGATTTCTTCGGGGAGCGGATCACGGTATCGGGCTTGTTGACGGGTCAGGATATTATCAGGCAGCTTCAAGGCAGGAAACTGGGAGCACGGATATTGCTTCCTCAGAATGTTCTTCGCAGCGGAGAAGATTATTTTCTGGATGACGTCACGGTCGCTGATGTGGAAAAGGCTTTACAAGTTAAGGTAGATATTGTAAAATCAAGCGGATATGATTTTGTAAACGCGATTTTAGGTACTGTGGTGCTATGTGCCAGCGGTACATATGCAGCGCAGATCGAAACGGAGAGTAAAATATGAGCAGAAAGAGAACCAAGCCGATTGTGGCGATTGTGGGAAGACCCAATGTCGGGAAGTCCACACTGTTCAATGCGTTGGCGGGTGAGAATATATCGATTGTCAAAGATACGCCGGGGATAACGAGGGATAGAATCTATGTGGATGTCTCCTGGCTGGATATGAATTTTACATTGATCGACACGGGGGGAATCGAGCCGGAGAGCAAGGATATTATCTTGTCGCAGATGCGGGAGCAGGCGCAGATCGCTATTGATACGGCGGATGTCATTATTTTTCTGGTAGATGTGAGGCAAGGGCTTGTCGATGCGGATTCCAAAGTGGCGGATATGTTGCGCCGGTCGAAGAAGCCGGTGGTTCTGGCAGTCAACAAAGTGGACGATTTTAAGAAGTATATGACGGATGTCTATGAATTCTATAATCTCGGCATCGGAGAACCCTACCCTATATCTTCTGTGAATAAGCTGGGATTCGGGGAATTGCTGGACGAGGTGTCGTCTCACTTTGATAAGGACGCGGAGGTCGGGGAGGAGGATGACCGCACGAAGGTAGCTATTGTCGGCAAACCGAATGTGGGTAAGTCATCGATCATTAATAAGCTGATCGGTGAGAACCGTGTCATTGTATCCGATGTGGCAGGCACTACCAGGGATGCCATCGACACCGAGATCACTTATAACAAGAAGGAGTATGTGTTTATTGACACTGCGGGACTTCGCAGGAAAAACAAGATTAAGGAGGAACTGGAGCGCTATATGATCATCCGAACTGTTGCCGCTGTGGAGCGCGCTGACATAGTGGTACTGGTGATCGACGCAGTGGAAGGTGTGACGGAACAGGACGCCAAGATTGCGGGAATTGCCCACGACCGGGGCAAGGCGATTGTTATTGCGGTTAACAAGTGGGATGCGATTGAGAAAGACAATAAGACGGTGAATGAATTTACCCAGAAGATCAGGCAGGTGCTTTCTTTTATGACCTATGCGGAGATTATTTTTATCTCGGCGGTTACCGGTCAGCGGCTGGGAAAGCTGTTCGAACTGATCGATGCGGTGAGTGAGAATCATTCCATGCGTGTGGCGACCGGTGTGCTCAATGAGATTATGGCAGAGGCCGTGGCGCTGCAGCAGCCGCCTTCCGACAAGGGTAAGCGGCTCCGCCTGTACTATATCACCCAGGTGGCGGTCAAACCGCCTACTTTTGTCATTTTCGTAAATGATAAGGAATTGATGCATTTTTCTTATACAAGATATCTGGAAAACCAGATTCGGGAAACATTTGGCTTCAGGGGAACGCCCCTTAAATTTATTATTCGTGAGAGAAAGGAAAGCAGGTAAAAGTGGAACGGATTGTATGTTTGATTATTGGATATGTGTTTGGGTTGTTTCAGACGGCGTACATTTACGGTAAGATGCACGGAATTGATATCAGAAACTATGGCAGCGGCAATGCAGGTACGACGAACACATTGCGGACATTGGGAACGAAGGCAGGAATCATCGTTCTGTTCGGGGATATTATGAAATGTATTCTGGCTGTGGTGACGGCTGACATGCTTTTTGGGGAAAGCCGTCCGGATATTATATACCTGTTGAAGATTTATGCAGCTGCAGGAGCCATTTTGGGACATAATTTTCCGTTTTATCTGAAGTTCAAGGGAGGAAAAGGGATTGCGGCGACGGCAGGCATGATCCTGTCTTTTCATCCTTATCTGATTCCCATGGGAGTCATTCTGTTCTTTGGAATCTTTTTTACGACTCATTATGTATCCCTGGGCTCACTGACAGTCTATGCGGGATTTATGATCGAACTGGTGATACTGGGGCAGATGGGTGTCTTTGGTATGTCGCAGGCGACGCTCATTGAGATGTATATTGTGGCCGGACTGCTCACGGTCATGGCATATTATAAACATAAGGACAATATCAAAAGGCTGCTTAGCGGAACAGAGCGCAAGACATATCTGACACATAAGAACCAGGAGAGTATAAAGAAATAATCTGGTGTGGGTTACAGGGGAAGAAGAAACTGTGACAAGAAGAAACTGAAACTGTAACAAGAAGAAGCTGTAATGAGAAGAAACTGTAAAACAGTAACGACAAGAGATTGTGACGAAAAGAGAATTTGGTATGTTGGTGAAACAACAGATTCTGTGCAGGGAATTTCGGAATGGAGGAAGAAATGGCTGATATCAGTATTATTGGCGCCGGAAGCTGGGGAACAGCTCTGGCTGTGCTTTTACATAAGAACGGACATCGGGTGACCGTATGGTCCGTTATAGAATCGGAGATCAAGATGCTTCAGAAGGAGCATGAACATAAGGATAAACTGCCGGGTGTAAAGCTGCCGGAGGATATGGAATTCACGACGGATCTGGAGAAGGCTGTCACAGAAGCGGACGTTGTAGTCCTTGCAGTTCCCTCTCCCTATACCAGAAGCACGTCCCACAGTATGGCTCCGCTTGTAAAAGAGGGACAGATCATTGTCAATGTGGCGAAGGGAATCGAGGAAAAGACGTTTTTTACATTGTCTCAGATCATAGAGGAAGAGATCCCGCAGGCCAGAGTGGCTGTTTTGTCCGGACCTTCTCATGCGGAGGAAGTGGGGAGAGGCATCCCGACCACGATCGTTGTCGGTGCGAGGGAGAAACAGGTAGCGGAGTATCTGCAGAATATTTTTATGAATGAGGTATTCCGCGTCTATATCAGTCCGGACGTCCTGGGAATCGAGCTGGGTGCGGCACTTAAGAATGTGGTGGCGCTGGCTGCGGGTATCGCGGACGGGCTCGGCTATGGGGATAATACCAAGGCGGCTCTGATCACCAGAGGAATTACGGAGATCGCCAGACTGGGTGTAGCTATGGGAGGCAAATTCGAGACATTCTGTGGACTGACGGGAATCGGTGACCTGATTGTCACTTGCGCGTCCATGCATTCTCGCAACAGACGGGCAGGTATCCTGATCGGACAAGGATACACGATGAAACAGGCAATGGATGAAGTCAAGATGGTGGTGGAAGGTGTATATTCGGCCAAGGCAGCGATGGGACTGGCGAAGAAATTTGACGTACAGCTGCCTATCATAGAACAGGTCAATGCAGTGCTGTTTGAAGGGCAGCTGGCAGATGAGGCCGTGAAGAACCTGATGCTGCGGGATAAAAAGATCGAGAATCCTTTGCTGCCCTGGCCGGAAGAAGATCTTTCCATATAAGCGGAGCAATTTTCTATAGAATAGAATAATGCGCTATAGTGCGCCGGTTTATATCTGGCTGCAGATCTCGACAGTGGTCTTGAGTTTGTTCATGGAGTAGATATGGATACCATCCACGCCGTGGGCTTTGAGGTCACGGATCTGACGGACCGCGTAGTCTATGCCCGCTTTGCGCATATCCTCCTTGTCGTCACCGTAGGTGGCGATGATGTCGGCCAGCGCCTTGGGCACGGAAGAACCGGAGAGCGATACGGTGGTGCCGAGCTGTCTGGCGGTGGTAATCGGCATGATGCCCGCATGGATAGGTATGTTGATACCCATTGCCCGGGCTTTGTCGAGAAAACGGTAGAAGAATGTGTTGTCGAAGAACATCTGGGAGACCAGAGAAGTGACGCCGGCATCCACTTTTTCCTTGAGATGCTGTAGATCGACTTCCAGGCTGGGTGCCTCGAAGTGCTTCTCGGGATAGCAGGCGCCGGATATCTGTAGATCAGTATGCTCCTTTAAATGGCGCACCAGATCTGTTGCATAGTAGAATTCACGGTTATTGTATTGTTCATCGCTCATAGTCTGAGGTCTGTCGCCGCGGAGCGCCAGCACATGGTTTACGCCGGCATCCCGCAGGGCGTCACAGTTTCTGCGCAGGTCTTCTTTCGTAAAACCGACGCAGGTGATATGGGCGATGGCATTGATCTGTAATTGCTGTTGAATGTAGGAAGTGATTTCGACCGTCTTACCGGACCGTGAACCACCTGCTCCGTAGGTGCAGCTTATGAAGTCGGGCTGCAGCTTTGCCAGCTCCTTAAGGAGTGGGTATACGTTCTCGAATTCGTCGTCTTTTTTTGGCGGGAATACCTCGAAGGAAAGTCCGCTTTTTTTCTCAAATGTAGTCTGTGTCATGTGATTGTCCCGTTACGGTTGTAACGTTTTCCTTTCTGAAAGATTATCAGTAGAATCTCTATTAAGCCAATAATTCTTGATTTTGTACCTAAAATATCGTAACATAAATTTATAAGACAGGCAAGAAACGAAATACATCCAGTACTTTTGAAAGGAAATATAACATGAGTGAACAGAATCAAAGTTTTAACAGCACTTCCGACTATGTCGCATCACAGCAGCTTCTGGCGAGCGTCAACGTGGCGATTGCACTGCAGAAACCGCTGCTCGTGAAAGGGGAACCAGGTACAGGCAAGACGATGCTTGCGCAGGCGGTTGCCAATTCACTTGGCAAGAAGTTGATTATCTGGAATATAAAATCCACGACCAAGGCGCAGGACGGCCTGTATATGTATGATACGATTCAGAGACTGTATGACGGCCAGTTCGGCGAGGAGGGCGTCAATGATATTGCGCGCTATATCAAGCTGGGTAAGTTGGGAGAGGCGTTTGAGTCCGACGAACAGGTTATTCTGTTGATCGATGAGATTGACAAGGCAGACCTGGAATTTCCCAACGATTTGTTGTGGGAGTTGGACCAGATGGAATTCTATATCCATGAGACGAAGCGGACAGTTAAGGCGAAGCACAGGCCGATCGTTATCATCACCTCCAATGCGGAGAAGGAACTGCCGGATGCATTTTTACGCCGGTGTATTTTCCACTATATTGATTTCCCGGATCAGGCGTTGATGGAGGAGATTGTCAGGACGCATTACCCTGATGTGGAAGAGAAGCTGATGAAGGATGCCATGGAGGTATTTTACTGGATACGTTCCATGAAGGACATTCGCAAGAAGCCGAGCACGTCAGAACTGATCGACTGGATCAATGCCCTGCAGATCGGCGGCATTCCTACGGACAGGCTTCGCTCAGAGCTTCCGTTTATCGGAGTGGTGGTGAAGAAGGATGAAGATCTGGAGACGGTCAGGAACAAGAGAGATTTTTGACAGATACAGGGATGACAGGAAAGGGATAGTATATGTTCAGTAAATTTTTCTATACCTTGAAGGATAAAGGGCTGGACGTCTCGCTGAGTGAATGGCTGACGCTGCAGGACGCATTGCAGCAGGGGCTTTGCCATAGCAGTCTGACGGAGTTCTATTATGTATCCAGAATGATTCTGGTGAAGTCTGAGACAGAGTACGATAAGTTTGATATGGCCTTTGACGAAGTCTTTAAGGGAATCATGTCGGAGAATGAGGTCAGCAAGAATATGATGCGCTGGCTGGATAAGCCGGAGATGCAGGATGTCTTCGAGGAGATGCGCCACGAGATGAACCAGGAAGTGGTCACGCTGGACAAGGATGATATAGAGAATAAGTTCAAGGATAGACTGCGGGACCAGAATGAGGAGCACAATGGCGGAAGTTACTGGATAGGGACGATGGGAAAGACATCCTTCGGTAATATGGGCGGTAATATGGGCGGTATTAGGGTCGGGGGGACGACTGGTTACCAATCCGCATTTCAGGTAGTGGGAGCCAGGAAGTATCGTGATTTCCGTAATGATAAGGTGTTGGACAACAGGCAGTTTCAGATGGCGCTGCGGAAGCTGCGGCAGTTTTCATCGAAATTGGATATTCCGGAGACAGAGCTGGATATAGGCGGCACGGTGGACGCCACCTGCAACAACGGAGGCTGTCTGCAGATTGTGATGGAGAAGCCGCGCAAGAATGCGGTTAAATTACTCCTGCTTATGGATTCCGGTGGAACCATGATTCCGTACACGACGCTTTTGAATGAATTGTTCCACTCCGTATATAAGTCCAATCACTATAAGGACGTGAAGACTTACTTTTTCCACAACTGTATTTATTCCAATCTGTATAAGACGCCGGAATGCGAGAATGGGGACTGGATCGAGACAGAGTGGATGTTCCGCAATCTTGACAGCGATTACAAGGTGATCATTGTGGGAGATGCGGCGATGGCGCCGGAGGAATTGTATTCGACGACGGGAAATTACAGGGGGCCTAACGGCGGTCTGTCCGGCATGGACTGGCTGCTGTTGATGAAGCGGCACTACAAGAAGATTGTGTGGTTGAATCCCAAGATGGCGCCGGGACATGCACCGTGGAGAGAGGCAGAGACGGCGATCAAGGGATTGTTTCCCATGTATAAGCTGACTGTGGACGGACTGAATCAGGCGATGATTAAGCTGATGACGAACCGGTGAGAAGATGTCATGATTAAATTGATGGCAAAATGATAGAAATGCTGTTACTATGAGCAGCGTAAGCTGTGAATAGTAACAATGCTGAAGTTTATAAAAAGACGGTAAAAATTTGTTATTGACAAAGGCTGCAGTTTCGTATACATTATATGCAGTGAGAATATTAAAGGCGTTGATAAGAACAAGTAGTAAACTATGGAACGCACAGAAAGCAGCCGGTTGATGAGAGGCGCGCGGGAAATTTTTTATGAATACATCTTGGAGCTTCACGGCAGAACGGATTGTCCCTGTAGGCCGTGACGGGAAATGCCCGTTACAGCAGGAGAGTATTGCTGTGGATACATGCCGGCGTGTTCCGATGTTGTACTTGATGAGGCAGGCAGTGCGAGCTGTCTGTGAAAATAGGTGGTACCACGAGAGTAACCTCGTCCTATGTATGTTATGTAGGATGAGGCTTTTTTATTCCCGCGAGCAACGAGCCAAGTGACTGCTTAAAACCAACCTCGGTTGGTTTGGGCATATTGGCGACTGCCGCGAGGGTCAAATACCCCGCCCCCTTGGGGCGTTTCAAATCTGATGCCCTGTTGCTTGCGGCGGGGTCTTTGACTCCACGGGAAAGTAGAAAAGAACACATAAGGTAACAGCTCTGCGCTGATACTTGCACCGTACCTTTCACATAACATTTGTGTCTGGAAAGACATGAGGTGCAAGTAAGGATGCTGCGGACAGGAAACATGTAAATCAGGAAGGGAGTATGATTGTAACGATGAAAATTTATGAGGAACTTCAG
>CAYXKS010000129.1:0-8824 GCA_964465725.1 uncultured Bacteroides sp.
ACGCGTATGCCATTGTGTAATTGTCTTGAGGACGCGCTTTCGCTCGATTCCAAACGCAACGGTACTAAGCTCGTGAAAAACCTCGCTAAGTGCCGGCGTTTTACAACGGCCCTCAAGACAATTACACAATGACATACGCTGTGTGTTGGCTTAACTTAATGACATTGAAAGCTGAACTGTTACATATGAAGATGGAGATGATAAGAATATGTTGACAAAAAATGAACAGGCAGAAAAGCAGATTATTTTCCTGAATCCTGTATTTAAGCAGATGGTTTGGGGCGGAGACAGGCTGGGGAGAGACTGGCCCTATGAGATTCCGGGCAACGATACCGGCGAATGCTGGGCCGTCAGCGCGCATCCCAACGGTGACTGCACAGTCAGGGAGGGGATCTATGAAGGCGAGACGCTCTCTGCACTGTGGGAGAAGCATCCGGAATTGTTCGGGGACACCGGTTTGGACAGATTTCCGCTGCTGGTCAAGATTATTGACGCCAAAGCGGACTTGAGCATTCAGGTACATCCGGATGATGCCTACGCCAGGGTCAACGAGAACGGGTCGCTTGGCAAGACGGAGTGCTGGTATGTCCTTGACTGCGATGAGGATTCAAAACTGGTAATCGGACATAATGCAAAAGATAAAGCGGAACTGGTCGATATGATCCGCAATGGACGCTGGAGCGAGCTGATCAGGGAGATTCCTGTCAAAAAGGGTGACTTCATCAAGATCGATCCAGGCACCATTCATGCTATCAAAGGCGGTCTGATGATTATGGAGACACAGCAGAACAGCGATATTACATACCGTGTCTATGATTATGACAGAACAGTGGATGGGAAACCGCGTCAGCTGCACATTGAGCAGAGTATTGATGTGATTACGGTGCCGGCCAGGGCGGCAGAAGATAGTGTTATGGAAGCGGGGATGCTGCCGGAAAATACCATGAACCTGTTGTGCTCCTGTGAATATTTTAAGGTCTGGAAAATAGATGTGGCAAAATCCTTTGCGTTCAGGCAGGAATATCCTTTCCTCATTATGAGCGTGATTGACGGTGAAGGAACATTGGATGGACAGGTGATACGTAAGGGAGATCATTTTATTCTGCCTGCCGGATACGGGGAAGTGAGCCTTATGGGAAATATGAAGTTGATTGCTTCAACGATATAGGAGCGGTACTGAGACGATATTGAGCATAATCAGACGATTTATTTTATATGGTTATTTATAAACCGGAGTGCAGGAAATATGCGGCACTCCGGTTTATAATACAGGTTATTTGTCGGGAACTATCTTTGCAATCGTCTCCAGCAGAATCGGGACGTCGATAGGTTTCGTTAAATGTGCGTTCATGCCGCTTTCTGTGGAAAGCCGCTTGTCGCTGTCAAAAGCGTTGGCGGAGAGGGCAATAATCGGGATGCGGGAGAGAATCGGGTCGTCAAGGCGACGAATGGCCTGTGCCGCTTTGCGTCCGTCCATGACCGGCATCTGAATATCCATCAGGATAAAAGAATATTCTCCCGGGGCAGAGGAACTTACTTTGTCAACGGCTATACTTCCGTCAGAGGCTGTCTCCACAAGAAATCCCAATTCTGTAAGAAGTTCTGTTTCAATTTCCAGGTTGATTTCATTATCGTCCACCAGTAGCAGCTTCCGGTTCTTCGAGAGCGGATGCACAGCGTCAGAACTGTCTGTGCTCTGGGATGGACCGTTTTGTGCCCGAAGGGAGAGCGTGAGTGTGAATGTACTGCCCTGGCCCGGAGTGCTGTCAGCGCTGATTGTTCCATTCATTATCTCAACAATATTCTTGACGATCGTAAGTCCAAGACCGGTACCGTAGACACCGCTGAAGGTTGTGTTCCTCTCACGTTGAAAAGGTTCAAAAATGCGTGCTAAAAAGTCTTTGCTGATTCCGATGCCGGTATCTTTTACCACAAATTGATAAACGATATATTCGTTTGGAAGATTTTCCTTTTCGGTAGCAGTAATATAAATCTTGCCATTGTTTTCCGTGTATTTTATGGAATTATTTACCAAATTAAGCAGAATCTGGCTCAGTTTTACCTGGTCACAACAGACATTGCCGTGCTTGATGTCTTCTGTATGTATATGAATAGAAATATTTTTGTCTGCTGCCTGTGGCAATACCGTCATTTTGACTTCCTGTATGAGATCAAACAGATTACAATCGCTTTCCGTCAACTGAATTTCCCCGGACTCCATCCAGGACATCTCCAGGATATGCTCTATCATATCTAAAAGCTGACGGCCTGAGACATTGATTTTCTCAAGATAATCATCCACCAGAGAAGGATCGTCGAGATGCTTTTTGGCGAGGGCCGTATAGCCGAAGATGGCATTTAGCGGGGTACGCATGTCGTGTGACATGTTAGAAAGGAAAGTGTCCTTGGTACTGTTGGCCAGCCTGGCTTGATTTAAGGCGTCTTCCAGAGCTTGCTGCTGCTTCATCTCGTATTGAATTTCTTCATCAACTCTGCGATGTCCGATAACGATCTGTGAAATATGCCCGGCATCTCCTACATTTACAACCCGAAGCTGTAGATATTGGATTTCTTCATTATAAATTATGCGATAATTCAGATAATAAGTCTTACTTTCTGACAATTTTTCACGTATGTATTCAGGGGATGTAACCTTGGTGACAAGTTTACGGTCCTGTGGGTGAACCCATCGTTGAACATAGTCATCAGAAAAATGACTGAATTTATGTAAGTGCGAGGCGCTTTGAAACATGAGCTCCGTACGCTTACTCAGACGATAGGGCATGATTTCATCGGTTTCGAGATTGACATATAAAATAGATTCGTAATTAACGCTTAAGCCTTCTATCACCTCAAGACGGCGCAGATGTTCCTGATAGATTAACTTCCTTTCCTCATCGTAAGATTCAATAAGTGTCTTCATCTTAAGTTCATTCTCAGCGGTGACACTCTGAATCAGATCATGTCGTTCTGTCAGCATACGCTGTCTTTTGTCGGTTGCATCGCTGATAAAAACATAGAAGATGTTGCCGATTATATCGCTGCGCACAAAGTGGCCATAATCCTCGATCCAGCGGATATCGCCGTCTTTGCAGATGATTCTGTATTCAACATAGTCCAGATCATATTTGCTGTGCTCAATCTGTTCTTTGATGCTTTCTTCAACGGCATCCAAGTCGTCGGGATGGACCATCCCCCTGAAAGAATTGCCGGTCAATTCCTGAAATTCTTCCACGGTATTACAGTGAAAGATGCGAAGAAGAGCCTGATTGAGATAGAGTATCCGCTCATCATTGTCTGCAAGATATATAAAAAATCCGCCAGGCATCTGGTTCATGAATTTAATCAGACCATTCGGAGTGTGAAGGCTATGCTCGTCCAGCATGGCAGGAAGAAATTCACCCTGCGGAGTGTTCTGGAGAGTGTTGAGCGTTTCAAGAAGATGAGGGTGATCGTCAACATTGTCGGAAATATTCAATAAAGTTAACAGATATTCGATGACATTGGGGTCTGCCTGATTTTTATTCATGATGATATATTCCTTATTTTTTATAATTGTCCAGAGAGAATTTTACCATATTATTGTGGGTTTGTCATTATCTATCCAGGTGATTCTCCGAGCTGTGAATACATTAAAGTCAAAACTTGTGGAACCATTGATTGAAATGAACCACCACGATGCAAGCATCGGGGTATTAAACCCGTGAGAGAATAAAAAATGTTATATCGAATACCGGATCATTCTTTTGTAGTACCTCCGTACGCATATGCTACGGGCAGACAGACCAGCGACGGCTTGCTTTGCCTGTTTTCCTGAAGAAGGAGTTCGACGCACATCTCAGCAATCTCAGGCACCGGTTGAACGATGGTGGAACAGGTATATTCTTTGTCCCCGAAATGTCTTGTTCCATCAAATCCGATCACCTGTACATCCTCGGGCACGCGCTGATTCAGACTGCGCAATGTTTTGATGATAGAGTAGGCCAGCGTGTCTGTGACACAGAAAATGCCGTCAAAAGCCAGCTTTCCGTTTTTGATATGCTCCTTCAGAAAGTCCACAAATTCTTCATAGGAATCTCCGTCATCTAAAATTTTCATCTTATAATTTAAGTTACGGGACAGGCATCCATTCTCAAAACCGGCTTTTCTCTTGTTGGGCTCATTGCTCAGAGAGGAACCAATGCGAAGAAATGCAACGTTATGACAGCCTAAATCTGCCAATTTCTCGGCGGCCATCTGTCCTCCGGCAAAATTGTCACTGGTTACACAGGGAATCCCGGGCCCCATGGAGCGGTCAATCGCGATAAAAGGTGTATTCTCATCGATAACCAGACTTGGATTGTAAGTCAGCCCGATGATTCCATCTACCTGGTTACGCTGTACCATTTCAATATATTGTTGTTCCAGCCCAGGGTTGTAGTCTGTGGAGCAGAGCAGCATATGATACTGCCTTTTCAGAAGCGCAAGATTAATATGATAGATCAGGGCAGCATAAAAGGGTGTATATGTATTCGGTATCAACAAGGCCGCAGTATGTGTCTTGTTCGCCTTTAGTCCCTGTGCATAGCTGTTTACCTGGTAGTTCAGTTTTTTAATAGCCTCCTCGACGCGAATCTTATATGATTCACCTACAGGAAGCCCATTCACAACCTTTGACACGGTGCCGAGAGCAACGCCGGCCTCTTTGGCAACATCCTTCATTGTCGGGACAGAGTTTGTCTTTTCTATCATAAAACAGATCTCACCTTTCTGTGAATTTCGGAAAATTCCGGATGAAAATATAGTATATACAACGCTCCGATTTCATGAAACCGTGAAACGCGGTAAATATTATAAAGATGTTCATGAGCGGAGAGAAGGGGAACTTAGAAGTATATTGACTATGTGTTTTATTATATTATAGCGGAATGGGGTTGTAAATAGTTTTTGAAAGGTGGGCAACGGTTCTGGGGAGAGGTGTCTGAAAATTGTTCTTCGAACAGAAGGAGATTTCTTTTGTAAATTTGCAAAATAGAGGAGTGATAGGTGATATAAGAGAATAGAATGAAACGTTTCGTGAAAATAATAGTATAATTTTAACAAAAACAAGTGGCTGGATTTAGTAAAATGTACAAAAAGTATAATAAATGCTCAAAATATTCGTATTTTATATTGATTTTATAATTGTAAAGTGATATTTTATACATAACAAATGAAATAACGTTTCATGAAACGAAGGCGGGATGATACATAAAAATCCTAAGTTGTCAATTATGCTATGAAATTTTCAAGGTTGTTTCAACAGAAAGGAGATCAAACATGAGTAAAAGAAAGTCAGCTGATGCAGGGGCGGTGATGACACAGAGACCATTGAAAAAGCGGATTATGGACAACTGGCAGTTGTATGCCATGTTGGCAGTTCCGGTAATACTGACTATCATCTACAAGTACATACCTATGTACGGCATACAAATAGCTTTCAGAGATTACAAGGCAAGCAAGGGATTTATGGGAAGTGAGTGGGTAGGATTTGAGTGGTTTTTACGGTTTTTCAGCGCACCGACTTTCTGGCGCATGATTAAGAATACGATTCTTCTCAGTCTTTTCAGCTTGTTGTGGAGTTTTCCGATTCCCATTATTCTGGCATTGATGCTGAATCAGATGAGATTTCATCGTTTTAAGAGGGTTACGCAGACGGTACTCTATGCACCGCACTTTATCTCCACCATGGTTATCTGCGGTATGATACGTATTTTCTTAAGTCCTTCGGGTGGTCTGATCAACCTGATCGCCGGAACATCCATAGATTTTCTGACGGAGTCCTCGGCATTCAGAACGATCTACATCGCGTCGGGAATCTGGCAGGATGCAGGATGGGGAATCATCATATATATGGCAACGCTGGCTAACATCGATACTTCGCTCTATGAGGCTGCCAAGGTGGATGGAGCTTCTTTGTTCCAGAGAATACGCCATATCGATATTCCGGGGCTGACTTCCATTATGGTTTTGAATCTGATCATGAGTGCGGGCAGCCTGATGAATGTAGGATTCGAGAAGGTATGGCTTTTGCAGACAGATCTGAATAAGGCGACAAGTGATGTGATTTCGGTATATGTTTATCAACAGGGTATCGAAAATGCCAAGTACAGTTATTCGACGGCGGTGGGACTTTTCAATACGGTGATCAATATTATTCTGTTGATTATAGTCAACAAGCTGGCAGGCAGGATATCTGATGAGACGAGTTTTATATAGGAGGTGCAGTATGAGAGCAAATACGAAAATTGGAAAATTGTCAGGATTTTCCGAGAGAACGAGTGATATGATTCTGGTTGTGATCTGTGCGGTTGTGCTGTTTGTTGTCGCATATCCTTTGTACTATGTGCTGATCGCATCTGTCTCCGATCCTTATGACGTGTATGCGGGCAAAACATTCCTTCTGCCCAGTCAATTTACACTGGAAGGATACAAGGCGGTGTTTGCTGAGCCACAGATATTGACAGGTTTGCTTAACAGCTTCAAATATACGATAATCGGTACGGTCTTCTCCGTTGTGGTACTGTATCTGACGGCTTATCCTCTCAGCGTGAAAGATCTGCCGGGACGTAAATTTTTCAGTATTTTCTTCATTATTACCATGTATTTTGGCGGTGGTATGGTTCCTACTTACCTGATCGTCAAGAATACCGGTTTGATCAATAATATGTGGGCGCTGTTCCTCCCCGGTGGCGTTGCGGTGGGAAATATGATTATTGTAAGAAATTTCTTCGAGAACAGTATCCCGAAGGAGATGACGGAAGCGGCTCAGATCGACGGTGCATCCAAGTGGACGACGTTCATTCAGATTGTGGTACCGCTCAGTCGTTCCATCATGGCGGTTATGGTAGTATTCAGCATGGTTGCTTACTGGAATGACTGGTTTACCGCCCTGATCTATCTGCCTTCACCGGGTAAGGCTCCCCTGCCGCTGGTACTCAGAAATATATTGATCAAGAGTTCCGCGAGTGCGAGCCAGGCCAGCACGATATCGGGAGGGTTTGCAGAATTGAACAAGATGACAGAGATGATCAAGTTTTCTTCTATTATCATTGCGGCGCTTCCGATGTTGATCATCTATCCGTTCGTACAGAAGTACTTTGAAAAAGGTTTTATGGCTGGTGCGGTAAAAGGTTAATTTGAACAGAAAGGCGGTTTGTGTTATGATAAAAAAAATAAGGAAATCTGTTGCCTGCATTCTTGTCACAGGTTTGGCGGTGTCGGTAACGGCTTGCGGCGGTAAAGACTATGGCGTTCATGAGAAAGGTGTTGCGAATCCTGATACAATTCAGACAAAATTCGCAATCATGGGTGCGCAGAGCGCTTTAAGTCCTGGCTATACCGATAATGTGGTATTAAATGATCTTCAGGAAGAAGCGGGGATCGACATTGAATGGACGACCATGAGTGAGTCACTGTCGGAGCAAGTCAATATCCGCATTGCAGGGGATGAACTTCCGGACGCATTCATAGGTGTGGGATTCAGCAATTATGATATATCGCGTTACGGAGATGACGGAACCTTTATCGATCTGACACCGTACCTGACGGAAGAATATATGCCGAATCTGAGCAGGATTCTTTCGGAAAACCCTGATATCCTCAGTGCGATCACCATGGATGACGGTTATATTTACGGACTTCCGGCAGGTGAGCGGATGGGGACAGCGGGTATTGGCGCCGCGGAGGATTATAGCATTTATTCGATTCCGCAGTTTTCCATGATCAATAAGGCGTGGCTGGATGATCTGGGACTGCCTGTACCCACAACATTGGACGAACTGCATACGGCGCTGAAGGCATTCAAGGATAACGATATGAGTGCGAAGTATTACGGGAATGCAGCCGGCAGCACGATCCCGATGAGCACCGGGTTTGATCAGTGGTGCTGGGGACAGAATATTTTCTATGCGGGATTCGGGTTTACCAACTGGCCTAATGATGTCTGCAATGACCTTGTTCTTCGTGATGACGGCACTGTTGATTTCGTGTGCGTGTCGGATGAGTACCGTGAGGCGATCACATACTTTCATGACTGGTATGCGGAAGGACTGATGGATACGGAGATGTTCAGCCAGTCTGACTCGCAGTTGATTTCGAAATGTTCCCAGGGATATGTGGGTGTATCCACATGGTGGTATATTGAAGAGGTGATGGGCGACTATGCGGAGGACTATGTATTTCTGCCGGTTCTTGATGGTCCGGACGGAACCCACAATGTGACGGTGCGCACCGGTGGCGGGATCAACAGCGGACAGCTGAATATTACGAAGGCATGTAAAAGCCCTGCCAATCTGTTGAAATTCTTTGACCGGTGGTATGATCCGGAAATTGTTATGCAGCTCCAGTATGGGCCTGTTGGGGTATATTTTACAGGACAGGATGAGGATGGAGTATGGCTTAGCATTTCTGACGAAGAGAGCCGCGAGAAATACAATAAAGGCTCCGGAGAGCTGAAAGGCGAATGTGAGGTGGCAGGACCGAAACTGATTCTCAGCGATTACTATAAAACGACTTTTAAGATGGAGGACAGAGCCATCGAACGCCTGACAGACTTATACGATTTCTGGATGCCCTATGTGGACAGCACGACTACGTATCCGGTGGATTGTGTGTTCACCAGCAGGGAACTGGATGATATAGACTGGTATAAGGCGGATTTCGAGAGCGCCGTATCAGAGCAGGAAGGTTTGTGGCTGAAGGAAGGCGGCCCGACGGATGAAGAGTGGAATAATTATATAAAGCATCTGCGGGATAAGTGCGGTATGGATAAACTTCTGAATGTATACCAGGCAGCTTATAACAG
>CAYXKS010000130.1:0-8817 GCA_964465725.1 uncultured Bacteroides sp.
TTAATAAGTTTATCTTGTGGTAGGAAGGTGGGGTTGTGAGTAAACAGGAAAATGGATATAATAAAAAAGGATTTAGGGATTTGCAACGCCATCAAATAAGGATGAACAGCCTAAGATAAATGTCATGATACTGTATCCCTATATACAGCAGGGAATGATATCACATGGAAGGTCGGCGGAGATTCCTGCAAAATGGACTTAATTACCTTATATGGGAAAATGGGATTATCTTATATTGAAATGTCAGAGGATGAAATGGAAGAGGGGTTTGAGAGCGTTGGTAATACAGTCATGGATCATGTGGCGTTATATATTCGATATTAGTTTAGGTGAATTTATATAAAATAGTTGAATAACAGAGCTGGATTGGGGGAGTGATTTTGAGTGTACAAGCAGATACAGAAATGATTTCTATCCAAGCTATGGAAACATATGCAAAGAAGAATCATATTTCCGGGAAAGAAGCAATAGAGCTTTTTCATCAATACCAAATATTTGAGAAAATAATGATTCAGCATGAATACCTTCATCAAGTAAGTTTTGAAGAAGTAATGGAGTATGTAGAGAAGGTAATCGGAGAAGATACGCATCAGTTAGCAGTATTCCATGGCACGACCAAGAGGTTTGACGTGATCGATTTGAAAAAATCCCACAACAGGCGAGATTTTGGAATGGGATTTTATACTACTATTTTGGAAAGCCAGGCTAAGGAATGGGCATATAGGCTTAGCCAGCGGGAAAGAACTAATATATACTATGTATATCAGTATATATTTAATGAAAGCAAGCAACTTAAGGTAAAGCGGTTTGACAGCCTGAATCAGGAATGGTTGGAGTTCATTAAGCGAAACCGGTCAGAAGGAGGGCTTCCGCATGGCTACGATATTGTAATCGGACCAGTGGCAGATGATAATACAATGGAAACGATACAGCTATATATTGCGGGTATTTTATCTGCGGATGAGGCAGTTGAAAGACTTCGATACAATAAAGTCAATAATCAGATATCGTTTCATACAGAGCAATCGCTTGCCAGTTTGGAATTAGTCAGGAGGGTGGTATATGAGTGACGTGATATATACTTTTCGAGGAAAAGACATAACGATGAATGTATGCATACAAATCAGAGCGGTAGTGGATCTGTTACAGGATAAATTGAAAATATCCTTTGAAGAGGCAATGATGCTGTTTTACCATTCGGATACCTATAAAATTTTACAAGAGACAGAAAATGCGCTTTGGGCAGAATCGGCGGAGTATATTGCTGACAGGTATTTTGAAGAACAGGAGATGCGGTCACAGTAGGATATATAGAATTATATTAGGTCATAGGTGTTGAATTAATATAATCCCTTGACAGTCTGATAGATATTCTGATCTAAAAGAGTTCCACTGTTGGAAGTCACGACAATGGACGTTATCCTCTCCAACTGTACTTGACGATAGGGCCTTAAAAATGCGTAGTCCGCTTCGTGGGCATTAACTGGATCGCCTGCAAAGGCCGCGACTGCATTTTTATATTCGTTGATCACTACATTGGTAATATATGACAGTTTTGCCAAGGCTGCTGCCGCGGCCATATCCTGGCAAATGGGATTTTTGTCCGGATTTCTGCTTCTGGCATAGCCAGTTCTCACAGGGGAAGTGTTCCTGTCAGATGTTCCATAACCTGTTGTACCAGTTCTTCCTGACTCTTTTCTTCTACCTTAGTTCTCCGATTCGGGATTCCAGTACTTGTACTACTTCACTCCGCTCATTGTCAGGCGGGTTCTTTCATAAGGAATTGAAATCATATAATATCTCCTTATCTCTTCCATACTTGCACATCTATGTCTTTCCCGACACAAACGCTTTGTGAAAAGTACGGTGCAAGTATCAGGTATTTTTTTCTGTCAAACTGCCTGTTCTTAAAATCTATCAGCGAAAGAATATCTTATCAACGAAAAAATGCGGTTAGATATCCTTGTCATTGACACGGCAGAAAAGGTTTCCATCAAGGGAGCGTATCACCATGATCTTAGTTCTCTTACGGTGGTGGGCTTGGAGTCCCCTTCCATCCATCAAGAAATTCCTTTCTGGTCTTATCCGGGACAGCCTTTGCAGACCTGTGTCCCCTGTTCCCATGGACAAATGCTTCCTTTCCCCATTCTCTGTATGCCAGGAGGAGGCGATCGATCTGGCGCCGGGTGATTCCAAGCGTTATGGCGGCCCTGTTTTTGTTTCCATCTTCTTCAACCAGCCGTTTGATCACATCATATTTCTTTTGTTCATCCATAGTTAAATCAATCCTTTTGATAATATCTACCTCCTTTGAGGAGGTTATTGTACCATTTTTTGAGACATTTTCATTTGTGGTTTATTAAGACATTATCATAAATGGTTTATATTCCACCGCCAAAAGGATAAAAGGATATTGACATTTGAATTATATGTTGTATAATGATAGAAAAGATTCAAATAATAAAATTACATTTCAATATTTGAAATATATAGAAAGAGCATGATGGAGAATTAATTTAAAAAGAATATGATGACCATTAATGCAAACTATATTAGGTAATTGTTAAATTTTTTTGATGTGTGTAATTTTCCACCAGATAGTATGAGATGAGAAAAATTACGTAGAAACATTAAGAAATTCAGCAAAATTAATGAGACTGGCAATTTAATTTAATAATTGCCTAAATTATCAGGAAGGAGGAAAAATGAACGTTTTGCCAAAAAAAATGAAAGCAGTGGTAGCATATGCGCCAGGGGATTACCGTTTGGAGACCGTCGATATACCCAAGGCGGGGGAAGGGGAGATGATTCTGAAGGTAGAAGCCTGCGGTATCTGTGCTGGTGACGTAAAAGCATTTCAGGGAGCAAAAAGCTTTTGGGGAGGTGATGGTAATCCACCCTACATCAAGGCACCTATGATTCCAGGACATGAATTTGTGGGTTCGGTTGTAGAGATTGGGCCGGGGGTGAGAGGAGATTGGAAGATTGGCGACAGGATTTGTCCGGAACAGATTGTTCCGTGTGGCGAGTGTATGTTCTGTAAAACAGGCAGATATTGGATGTGTGAAAAACACGATCTGTTTGGTTTTCAGAACAATGTGAACGGAGGTATGGCGGAATATGTCAGACTCACGAAAGAAGCTTTGCCGTACCTGGTTCCACAGGATATGCCATTGGAGAAGGCGGCTCTGATCGAACCTTATGCCTGCTCGTTCCACTGCGTGGACAGAGCACAAGTAAAGACGACGGATTTTGTCGTGCTCTCCGGTGCAGGGACATTGGGACTGGGAATGATAGGAGCACTGCGGCAGGCAAATCCTAAATGTCTGGTGGTGCTGGATATGAAGGAGGAACGTCTGGAAAAGGCTAGGGAATTCGGCGCCGATGTGGTGATGAATCCAGGAGAAATGGATGTGTCGGCAAGAATCAAGGAGATGACAGGCGGATATGGCTGTGATATCTATATAGAGGCTAGTGGCCACCCGTCCAGCGTGCAGCAAGGACTGGATTGTATCCGCAAACTGGGCCGTTTTGTGGAGTTCTCTGTTTTCAGGGAGAAGGTATCAGTGGATTGGAGCATCATTTCGGATCGGAAGGAACTGGATCTTCTCGGAGTCCATCTGAGCCCATACTGTTACGAGACAGTGATTGACTGGATAGCGAAGGGAAAATTGCCTGCGGATGGAGTTGTGAGCCATAAGTTCCCGTTAGAGAAATGGGAAGAAGGGTTCAGGCTGGCTAAAACAGGTGCAGAGGGAGCATTGAAGATCGTTCTCGTTCCGGGAATGGGAGAGAAGTAGAATGCAGAAAGGAGGCGGATAATATTATGCAGAGGATTCTGAATGATCCGGACCAGATCGTGGATGATATGCTGAAAGGATTTCTGAAGGCTCACAGCGATATCGTGGAATCAACGGAGAATCCCAGGGTGGTACGCAGTGTTCATAGCCAGCAGGATAAGGTTGGAGTGATCACCGGAGGAGGATCCGGGCATAAACCGGCATTTATCGGCTATGTAGGCAAGAATATGTGTGATGCGGCGGCAGTTGGTGAGATCTGTACTTCTCCGACGGCGTCGGCGTTCCTTGCGGCGGCGAAATGTGTTGATCAGGGAAAAGGCGTAGCGTGTCTTTATGGCAATTATTCCGGTGATAATATGAACGTGAAGATGGCTGTGAAGATGGCGCGGGAAATGGGGATAGACATCAGGACAGTAGTTGCAAACGATGATGTGGCAAGTGCGCCGAAAGAGCAGAAGGAGAAACGACGGGGTGTAGCCGGTGAGATCTTTATGTGGAAATGCGGTGCAGCCAGGGCGGCTTTGGGCGGAAATCTTGATGAAGTGATCGAGTCAGCACAGAAAGCGATCGACAGTACCAGGAGCGTCGGGATAGGACTGACACCCTGCACGCTTCCTGCAGTAGGGCATCCCAACTTCGAGATCAAAGATGGAACTATGGAGGTGGGGATCGGTCATCACGGCGAACCGGGGATTGAGGTCTGCCCACTGGAGAACGCACAACAGATGGCACAGCGCATGATCGAAATTGTGCTGCCGGATTATCCGTTTGAGGCGGGGGACGAGGTGGCGGTCATGGTGTCTGGGCTGGGGGCTACACCAGTGATGGAGCTGTATGTGTTGTACGGAGAGATAGCGAAGCTGCTGGAGGAAAAAGGGATTTTTATATATCGTTCCTATGTAGGCAATTATTTTACCTCTCTGGATATGATGGGTGCCACGTTGACCGTAATGAAGCTGGATGAAGAGTTGGAAGAACTGATGGACCTGCCGGTGAATACTGTCGGATTGAAACAAATGTAAAGGAGACAGGGAAGGAGGGAGAAGAGAATGGAGAAACCCTTTCGCGTTGCGGATGGAAAAATGGTACTGATGCGCATGGTCAGAGTGATCAGGGAGAACAAAGAGTATCTGGGCGAAGTGGATGGTCTGATCGGTGACGGGGATCATGGAATGAACATGAACAAAGGATTTTCTGTATTTCAGGAGCGGTTTAAGGACAGCGATATTGACTTTTGCAGTGGGCTGCAGTCTCTCGGTCTGGTGTTGATGAATGAGATTGGCGGATCTATGGGACCAATCTATGGGACAATGTTTCTCTCCATGGCCAAAGCTGCAGAGGGAAAGCAGACGCTTACGGTTTCCGATTTGACCGGCATGATGACCTCAGCGCTTTCAGAACTGCAGGAACTGGTAGATGCAAGAGTCGGCGATAAGACGTTGATGGATACTTTGATACCAGCCATTGAAGCGATGCAGGAAGCAGAAGCACAGGGTAAGGACATGCGGACGATGTTAGAAAATATGAAGCAGGCTGCTAAAGAGGGAAGAGATGCAACAAAAGATATGGTGGCCAGATATGGACGTTCCAGCCGTCTGGGAGAGCGTTCCAGAGGTGTGCTGGATGCCGGTTCAGTCTCTTGTTGTCTTCTCTTGGAAAGTATGGCTGATGGGATCGTGGAGGCGATAGTATGAAAGAGAAGATTGCAATAGGATGTGATGAGGCAGCGTACCGGCTGAAAGCAGAGCTGATGAAGCATCTGGATGATATTGGTGTGGAATACGACGACTATGGAGCAGGACAGGGAGAGACAGTACTTTATCCGGATATAGCGATCAGGGTGGCTCAGGCAGTAGCGAAGGGTACTTATCAAAGAGGGATTCTTGTATGTGGGACTGGTATCGGTATGGCAATTACGGCGAATAAGGTGCCGGGAATCCGGGCGGCAGTCTGTCATGATCCCTTTTCCGCAGAGCGGGCCAGAAAAAGTAATGATGCACAGATCTTATGTATGGGGGAAAGGGTCATTGGAGTGGAACTGGCCAAATACCTTGTGGATTTATGGTTAAAGTGTGAATTTGCCGGCGGTGCGTCAGCAGAAAAGGTGTCAAGGATTGCAGAAGTAGAAAAAAAATATGTGAAGGATGAGTATAGAAAAATTGTGAATTATTAATAATAGATTTGGATACATTTCAATAAAAAAAGTAAAATGTAACAAATAGACATTGACGATATTTTTTGTTTTTGCTATACTGCCCCTAAAAAGTAAAATTTAATTTTAATAATTAAAATTTGAAAGGAGGGAATGAAGAAAGGAATGAAAAAGATTGATAAACCTGAACATTATCATATTCTGGATTCTCTTGACTTACGGGCATTTGACAATCGGGAGAAAGATTATGGAGTCGGGCGGTATCTACATATTTTAGGATTCCTTCCGGATGCGGTGACACTGTTAGAATGCTCCGTCGAACAAGTTCACGCATGGCAAGGAGTGGTGGATGATTCGACCATTCCCTATCTTTGGACCAGTGAGCGTGCGATGCCGGGCGGGAATGTTTGGAACCAGAGGCAGTTATACGGGCTAGTGGAGGAGCTTCATAAGGCCGGAATAAAGTTTTTCTTCGGTGCTTTGGCACAGCCCAATATTCATGAGGAATACAATACACGGGCAGAATGGCTGATGGAACATGCAGAGGAATATGATATTTTTATCACGACGAGAGATGGCGGTACTCTGCGGGATTCCACCGGTTCCATCAATCCCCTCCGCAGACTGCCGGATGGTCGGTATTACGAAGATGTGTTTTTGGAGGATCTGATCCGTTATCTGGAGGACTTTCAAATGGACGGATTCCTGGCCGGAGACGGTTGGTGTGGTCTGGGTGTTTTGCTCAAGGATGGTGATTTCCATCCAGACATGATCGACCAATTTGAGCAATGGAGCGGGAGGAGGGTGCCAGGAACTACTATTTCAGAAAAAGCGGAATTTTTGTGGGATATTCCTGAGAACCGCTCTCTGTGGATTCAGTTTTATGCATGGAGGTGGGCAGCTTTTTATAAGAAAATGAAATGTGAGCTGCAGAAACATGGCAAAGAACTGGTGGCTATGGACCCATGGGCAAGAGGCGCGGTGGATGCGCTGTATGATTACGGAGTGGACTATAAGCTTCTGGCAGAAAGCGGCGTCAGCGCGGTCTGTATTCAGGCGAGAGAAGAGAATTGGGGACACCGGGGCGGCGAATGGCTGTATGTTTGGGAGGCCGGAGAGATCATCAATTTCACGACTACCAGGGCTTATGCGCCGGACCTGCATCTTTACTGGGCAGTGGCGACCTGCAATGCACCAGAACATTGGATCGCGTCGAAAGATGTGCCGAATGTTCTGGAACGCCAGTCTTTGTCCCTGCCGAGTACGACTTTCATCGACGAAAAGGGAAACTATGTCAGGGCAACCGAAGGCATGCAGTTTATCTTCGGGACTGATCTGGATGCTCATGACTGGAAGTTCTTAAAGACTCGGTGGGATATTGGTTTTGGGGAACCGATCCTGAAAACCTGCGGACCTGTGATCTTTTTTTCGGACGCTGTCTATCAGTATCATCTGGACAGAGGCGTTCGGTGGGAGTTGACAGCTCCGGGATTGAAGGCGGTCATGGCGGGAGCCTCGATACACTGTGCAATTAACAGCAAGAATCTGGCCAACAGCAATGCAGATGGTTATGTTCTGATTAATCCGTTGGGAATCACGGACGAAGAGGTAGATGCGCTTTTGGAAAAGCGGCGCCAGGGAGCAGGGGTCGTTGTGATCGGGGAAATAGATAATGAACGGCTGATAGATGCTCTTGGCATAAAGAAAGCAGAGCCTGTGAAAGCGGAGAAGATGAGACTTGACCAGGAACGGATCAAAGAATTCTGGAAGGAGATCGACTGTGATGCCCTGGCCTGTATCAAGGATGGCAAGTATGTGGAACAAATGGTTTCCGTGAAACCACAATATGGGACAACAGTGCGGGAAGAGGACAGGGCAATGTTTTTACCGGCAGGTGCTAAGGTGTTAGTGGGACTGGAAGCAGACGGACACATTTATGCCGGTACAACGATCAGGGATTGGGAGGATCAGGGCGGCAAGCTGATGTACAGCAGCCGTGTATATGAATGGCCTAAGACTCTGGCCAGGTGGAATTTCAAATTTACCATGAGAAGTTTTGTAGAGCAGATGCCGGATGATCTGGATAGGTTGAATGCACATCTGATGAACGTGATCTGCGGGAATGTGGCTCATGTGTCGGAAGGACAGATGTATATTTATCAGACGAAGGAGGATGGCACGCTTCATGCGGGGCTGGGAAACATGGGAAACATGTTTTATGGAAAGCCGGTGTTTTATACGAGCGAGTCAGTGTGTTTCTTTGATGACTATCCATTTCAGCGCTATACACCCGGCGGTTATATCCATTTTGATACAACGCCCCATACTATTAAGGTAGAAGTACCACCAATGGGAAGTGTCCATATGAAAGTGAAACGAAAAAACAAATGTGAAGAGAAAAGGAGATTATTATGAGAAGGAAGATGAGATCATTATTGGCAATGTCACTGGCGGCTGCTCTGTTTCTGACAGGGTGTGGGAGCAGTGGAAATACGGCACAGGATCAGACCGCGCCGGAGGCAGCGGAAAGTGAGGACACTACGGAAAGTGCTGGGAATACCGAGAGTACGGAAGCAGCGGAGAATACGCAGAGCACGGACAGCGCCTCGGAGGATAGCGGTGAAAAGATTGTATTGCGTTTAGTAGGCCCAATGGAGAATGAAAACGATACGACTAATCCCGTCACAAAGCAGACGGTGCGCGGATATTATGTGATCAAGGAACTCTACGAAGCAGAACATCCTAACATTGAATTGGAACTGACAGGTATTCCTTGGGATAGCTGGCAGGCGAAGCTGACCACCGCTGCGGCAGCAAATTCTGTAGATATCGTGGTGCACGGAGCCAGTATTGTGGATGTAGTGG
>CAYXKS010000131.1:0-8786 GCA_964465725.1 uncultured Bacteroides sp.
GGAGTATTAAAGAGGTATGTGTTGGATCAGGTTATAGAAAAATTGAGAAAGGATGGATTGCTATGAGTAACTTATTATCATATAAGAATTACAATGGTACAGTAGAATACTCAAAAGAAGATAGCTGCCTTTTCGGAAAGGTGATTGGAATAAAGTCTCTGTTGTCTTATGAAGGTGATTCTGTCAAGGAATTAGAGCGGGATTTTCAGAATGTGATCGATGAATACTTAGAGGACTGTAAAGAGCGGAATGTGGAGCCTGAACAGCCCTACAAAGGCACATTTAATGTCAGGATCAGCCCGGAGCTTCATCGGAATATTGCTGTGTACGCTATTGAACATGGAAAGAGTTTGAATGCTGCAGTTGAGGAAGCCATTGGAAATATGGTTGGATGCGTTACAGTTTGCGGGCGGGGACTGTAACGAAGTTAATGAAATCAGATGTAACAGTTCAGCCCAGGACTTTGCACTTGCTGCAAAGTCCGTGAGAACGTGTAAACTTAGCCAAGAGGGAATCTGCCCTCGCCGAAGGCGACTTGGAATGCGCAAATGCTGTTACTATGAGCAGCGTAAGCTGTGAATAGTAACACGTTACAATCAGATATTTGTGTTGCGTATAATAGTTGTATTTACTATAATTACTGTCTATAATGTAATTTGGAGTAAAGTAATCTGTTGAAATCTTATATAGTAATGGAAAGGAATGAAAAGAGTATGGAATTAAAGATTACATGTATTCCGGGTGACGGTATCGGGCCGGAGATTGTGGCTGAGGCCAGGAAAGTATTGGATGCTGTAGCGAAGAAGTATGGGCATGCCATACATTATACGGATATTTTGATGGGCGGTGCATCTATCGATGCTTACGGTGTTCCGCTGACAAATGAGGCGGTTGAGGCTGCTAGGAGTGCGGATGCAGTGCTGATGGGATCTATAGGCGGCAATACTGCAACTTCCCCATGGTATCAGCTCCCACCCAATTTAAGACCGGAGGCCGGACTTCTGGCAATCAGGAAGGCGCTGAATCTTTTTGCCAATCTGCGGCCGGCTGTATTATATGATGAGCTGGTGGGAGCATGCCCACTGAAGGAAGAGATTTCGGCGGCGGGATTCGATATGATGATAATGCGTGAGCTGACCGGCGGGCTTTATTTCGGAGAGCGCAAGACCACGGAAGAGAATGGCGTCAGGACGGCGGTGGATACGCTGGTTTATAATGAGAATGAGATCAGAAGAATTGCGGTTAAGGGATTTGAGATCGCCATGAAGCGGCGGAAGAAGGTGACCAGCGTGGATAAGGCAAATGTGCTGGATTCCTCCCGGTTATGGCGGAGTGTAGTGGAAGAGGTGGCGGAGAGTTACCCTGAAGTGACTCTGGAACATATGCTGGTAGATAATTGTGCGATGCAGCTTGTCAGAGATCCGGCACAGTTTGATGTGATTCTGACGGAGAACATGTTCGGCGACATTCTGTCAGATGAAGCGAGTATGGTGACGGGATCGATCGGTATGCTGGCCTCCGCTTCCCTGAATGACACGAAATTTGGTCTGTACGAGCCTAGCCATGGTTCGGCGCCTGACATAGCGGGTAAGGATATTGCCAATCCCATCGCGACTGTTCTGTCAGCGGCTATGATGCTCAGGTACAGCTTTGATCTGGACAGAGAGGCGGATGCTGTCGAGAATGCAGTGAAGCAGGTCCTGAAGGAGGGATACCGTACCCTGGATATCATGTCGGAAGGGTGCACACAGGTAGGATGTAAACAGATGGGAGACCTTCTGGCTGAGCGTGTAAACGGTGCGGTGGTTGATCGGACCTGATTGATGATTGTAACAGTGAAGCTGAACCTATGTCATAGCTGTGTACTGGCGTTGGTTTAACTAAATCACATTGAAAGCTGAACTGTTACGGATGATTGACGGAGACATATAACGGAGATGGACTTAAGGAAGGACCAACGCAAGCCTGACAAAGAGACAACTGTATTTATCCTGTTCTTTCTGTTTATGGCGGGCTATTATGCCTGGCGCATGTTTGCACTCACGCCCTGGTACGATGAACTTTACACATATTATTATTTTATAAGCAGAGGACCGGTTTATGCGGCGATTCACTGGCCGCTGCCCAATAACCATATCGGCTATTCCGTATTGTCCGCCTGTTTGGGTGTATTCGGAAACCCGGCCATCGCGCTGCGTGGTATATCTTATTTATCCAGTCTTGGAAGCCTGATTCTGCTGTTTTTGATCGGCAGGAAATGCCTTGGGCGTGGTATGGCGCTTGTGCCGGTATTTCTCTATGCAGGTATGAAGCTGGTGAATCAGCTGGCAGTGCAGGGGCGGGGGTATGCGTTTGTGACTCTGTGCTATCTGACGGCTGTCTATGAGCTGCTGCACATCGTGGCGGAACACAGAGGCAGGGCGAGAGATTATCTTGTCTTTGGAATCAGTCTTGTGGCGGCGCTGTATGCCATACCCAGCAGTGTCTATGTGGTAGTACCGGTATGTATAACAGGCGGAGTGGTTCTGCTTCTGCAGAAGGAGTACAGGCGTCTGGTGCATCTGATCCTTACATCTGTGGCAAGCGCAGTCTGTACGGCAGGACTTTACGGAATCGTATGGCTGGCTATCGGTTCGAATCTGTTGGTGAAGACGGAGGGAAGCGTTTATTATGGTATGGGACATGCCTCTGTTATCCTGAAGGCGCCTTTCGTAGCGCTTGGCACAGGAATTGAGTATATGCTTGCGACGCCCTATATTCAGAGTGTGGAGCGTCAGGGCTTTCCTGGAAAATACGCAGTGTGGCTGCGCAATCTCCTGAATGAATATTATATGGGTTGTGCCTTGATACTGGCAGCGCTCCTGATTTTGTGTCTGGCAGTGTTGATTCTGCGTATTGGATATAATCTGAAAGCTGGAAGATACAGTGAGAGGGAAAGTACACCGGATTATGGGAAGTTTGTGGAGATATATCTGGCATGCAGCATCTTGTGTATACCACTGATGCAGATTCTGCAAAGTTCTCTGCCTTACTATCGGGTTTTTTCTTTTGCGGGAGTAGTCGTGGCTTTTGCGGCGTCATGGCTTCTATGGCTTGCTTTGGGCTGGTTACAGGGGAAGTCTGGAGAATTTTCTGGCGGCTCTAAGGGCAGTTATAAGAGGCTGTGGAAATATCTGTCTGTCGTGATGGCAGGTCTATGCGGTATACTGTGCATAGTATCAGTACTCTCATCTTCCTACAGAGCACAGTACAGCGACAGGGAAGCCGCGATAGAGGACGCCTACGCCCAGGTCGACTGGTCAACTGTAAATAAAGTGGCAGTAACAGACTGCGACCAGGAATATCTGCTGTTATTTTTATATGATATCGGGGAAGAGAAGATAACTGCGGCGCCGGAAGAGACAGATATGGTGCTGGCGGATAAGTATCTGCTGCTGGAGCAGGGGGACATTGAATCCGGGATGAGCGGAGATGCATGGAAGCTGTATATGGACAGAGAGGAATTTGCACAGTTCGTGAGGACGGCAGGACTTGAACCTGTCTATGAAAATGAGAGATTTGTCTTATATAAATAACGCAAGATATATCGCTTGTGTTATTTATATATTTGTCCCTCCACGGGTTCAATACCCCGCTGCTTGCAGCGTTCTGAAGGAAGAAGTCAGGGGCGGATACCCTGTAGCTTGCAGCGGGGTGGCTCATTGGATTGGTATGGTTTGTTTAAATACGTATGTTATTAAAAGGTAAAGGAGAAAGACTATGAGAAGTGACAATGTTAAGGCCGGCGTACAGCAGGCACCACACAGAAGTTTGTTTAACGCATTGGGTTTTACGGAAGAAGAGATGAAGAAGCCCATGGTTGGTATCGTGAGTTCTTACAATGAGATTGTTCCCGGGCATATGAATCTGGATAAAATCGTCAATGCGGTAAAATTGGGCGTGGCGGAAGCGGGCGGTGTCCCGGTGGTGTTTCCGGCGATTGCGGTGTGCGACGGTATTGCCATGGGGCATATCGGTATGAAATATTCTTTGGTCACTAGGGATCTGATTGCGGATTCTACGGAGAGCATGGCTCTTGCACATCAGTTTGATGCGCTGGTGATGGTGCCAAACTGTGATAAGAATGTTCCGGGCCTCCTGATGGCGGCAGCCCGGATTAATGTACCCACGGTATTTGTATCCGGTGGTCCGATGCTGGCAGGGCATGTGCACGGCCAGAAGAGAAGTCTTTCTTCCATGTTTGAAGCGGTGGGTTCCCATGCGGCAGGTACGATGAGTGACGAGGATCTGCGGGAATTCGAGGAGAAGACCTGCCCTACGTGCGGTTCCTGTTCCGGTATGTATACGGCCAATTCCATGAATTGCCTGACGGAGGTGCTTGGGATGGGCCTTCGCGGCAACGGAACCATTCCAGCTGTCTATTCAGAGAGAATTAAACTGGCGAAACATGCGGGCATGGCAGTCATGGAACTTCTGAAGAAGGATATCAGGCCGAGGGATATTATGACCAAGGATGCCATTTTGAATGCGCTGACAGTGGATATGGCTCTGGGGTGTTCTACCAATTCCATGCTTCATCTGCCGGCTATTGCCCATGAGGTAGGTTTTGATTTTGATATTTCCTTTGCCAACGAGATCAGTGAGAAGACACCGAACTTATGTCATCTGGCACCGGCAGGTCCGACTTATATGGAGGATTTGAATGAGGCTGGTGGTGTCTATGCAGTCATGAAGGAATTGGCGGACATCGGATTGCTCCATACGGAATGCATGACAGTGACTGGCAATACGGTTGCGGAGAATATCAAGGATGCGGTAAACAGGAATCCGGAAGTTATCAGAACCGTGGATAATCCATATAGTAAGACTGGCGGGCTTGCGGTATTGAAGGGAAATCTAGCTCCGGACGGCAGCGTGGTTAAGCGTTCTGCGGTAGTGGAGGAGATGATGGTGCACGAGGGACCGGCGCGTGTATTTGACTGTGAGGAAGATGCGATTGCGGCAATCAAGGGTGGCAGGATCGTGGCAGGTGATGTGGTGGTGATTCGCTATGAAGGCCCGAAGGGCGGTCCGGGTATGCGTGAAATGTTGAATCCGACTTCGGCGATTGCGGGTATGGGTCTGGGTTCCAGCGTGGCCCTGATCACAGACGGAAGGTTTTCCGGTGCATCCCGCGGTGCATCGATCGGCCATGTGTCACCGGAAGCGGCAGTGGGCGGTCCTATTGCCCTGGTGGAGGAAGGCGATGTGATCAGCATAGATATTCCAAATATGAAACTGGATGTGAAGGTGTCTGAGAAAGAGATGGAGGTAAGAAGAGCGAAATGGCAGCCGAGAGAGCCTGAAGTGACGACAGGCTATCTGGCCAGATATCGTGAGATGGTGACCAGCGGCAACAGGGGAGCAATTCTGGAGATTCCGAAGAGATAAGTGAGAACGTAAGAGCTTTATTATTTATATAGGACAAAGGGAGGAAGAAATATGTTATTGACGGGAGCGGAAATTGTTGTAGAGTGTCTGAAGGAACAGGGTGTGGATACCGTGTTCGGATATCCCGGAGGGACGATTCTTAATGTATATGACGCTTTGTATCAACATAGTAATGAAATAAACCATATTCTCACATCTCATGAGCAGGGGGCGGCTCACGCGGCGGATGGCTATGCCCGCGCGACTGGTAAAGTGGGCGTCTGCCTGGCGACAAGCGGTCCTGGCGCCACGAATCTTGTGACCGGTATCGCCACTGCTTATATGGATTCCGTGCCGGTAGTTGCGATCACCTGCAACGTGGTACTACCTTCGCTTGGAAAAGATTCTTTCCAGGAGGTGGATATCGCCGGAATCACCATGCCGATTACAAAGCATAATTATATTGTAAAAGACATTAGTATATTAGCCGATACACTGCGCAAGGCTTTTGCCATTGCGGGAAGCGGCAGACCCGGCCCTGTGCTTGTGGATATCACGAAGGATGTGACCTCCAACAGTTATGAGTATGAGAGGAAGAGTCCTGAAAAAATGCATCAGACTTCACGATATACAAAGGAGGATATGCAAGCGGCGCTCTCCCTGCTCCGGGAGGCGAAGCGGCCTTTTGTATATGTGGGCGGCGGCGCGGTTATCTCCGGCGCATATAAGGAAGTCAGAGAATTTGTCGGAAAGCTGGATACACCTGTCTGCGATACACTTATGGGGAAAGGTGTATTTGACGGGCATGACGCGCGCTATACAGGAATGATTGGTATGCATGGCACGAAGGTTTCCAATTTCGGAGTCAGTGAATGTGATCTGTTGATTGCATTGGGAGCGAGATTCTCCGACCGTGTGGTGGGGAATCCGAAGAAATTTGCGGAGAATGCCAAGGTGCTTCACATTGATATCGATGCAGCGGAAATCAACAAGAATATCCGTACAGATGTGTCTCTTGTAGGTGACTTAAAAGAAGTGCTGGCGAAGATCAATGCTGAGTTAGAGCAGCAGGAGCATCCGGAGTGGATGGAACACATAGCTGACCTGCAGGAGAAATATCCGCTAAATTATGATGATGAAGGTTTGTCCTGTCCGTATATTATGGAAGAGATTGACCAAGTTACGGATGGCAGCGCGGTGATAACCACAGATGTAGGGCAGCACCAGATGTGGGCGGCACAGTATTACAAGTACTCCCAGCCCCGTACATTGCTGACATCCGGTGGTTTGGGCACTATGGGATATGGTTTGGGCGCATGCATCGGCGCCAAGATGGGGCTGCCGGACAAAATATGTATCAATATTGCAGGCGACGGCTGTTTCAGGATGAACATGAATGAATTGGCTACGGCAAGCCGCTATAATATTCCGATCATTCAGGTAGTAATCAATAACCATGTGCTTGGTATGGTGAGGCAGTGGCAGACTCTCTTCTATGGAAAAAGGTATTCCCAGACGGTTCTAAATGACAGTGTGGATTTCTGCAAGGTAGCTGAAGGATTGGGATGTGCGGCTATTCGGGTGACGAAGAAAGAGGAAGTGGCTCCTGCTGTCCGGAAAGCAATCGATCTAAAGAGACCGGTATTGATTGAGTGCATGATACCGGAGGACGATAAGGTATTTCCGATGGTACCCGCGGGAGCACCGATCACGGAAGCCTTCGATGCTCTGGATCTGGCTAAGGCCAATGAGTGAAGGCTGTAAGGCAGATTACGCATCCGAAGTAAGGAACTGTTAAGAATTAACTTTGCATATGACGCAGGATAAATCTTTCTATGCAAGGCGGAGGAATGAGGCGTACTGAGGATAAAATGAATTTAAGGTGACGGGAAACGTCTTATGAGCAAACGATTCGTAAAACATTTAGTGATTATTTTTTGTATTATTTTGGTCAGTCTGATGGGAACCTACATCGGACTGGCCATTTACTACCATAACGCTTTTGCATATGGCACATGGATCAACGGTGTGTACTGTACCGGGAAAAGTATCGGTGACGTCAATAAAGAACTGGCGCAGGGTTTCTCCTACGATGGTGTCAGGATCAGCGATAAGGAAGGGGATACCTGGGAGATATCAGCGGGGGAGATCGCTTATCGGTTTGATTTTGCGAAAGCGTTGGAGATCTACCAGAAGCAACAGAATTCCTGGATGTGGATTGACAGTTTGATTCATGGGAATAAAACGGAACTGACGCCGGTTGTATTCTATGACAAGGAAGCGCTTTATGAGATTTTGGACAGGATTCCTTTTCTGACGGCAAGCGGGCGGCAGTCCGACAGGGACCGCAGAGTCGCTATCATCAAGACCGGGCAGGGATATGAGCTGGTGAACGAGAGAGTGAGCGTTCTGTCGGTGGAGGAGGCCGAGGAAGCTGTTGTAAAAGCCATTGAGGATTCCAGGACGGAGGTGTCTCTGGAGGAGGAAGGCTGTTATCATGATCTGGAACTGACAGTTCAGATGAAAGATACGCTTAGTCTGTGGGAGAAGATAGACGCCTTTCAGCAGTGTGGGGTCATCTATCAGATGGGAGAAGAACAGATTCCCGTAGATGCATCGGTGGTATGTGATTGGATTGAGCTTAATGAGGACGGCAGTTTTGCCATGGACGAACAGGGCAATCTGCGGCTGCGGGAAAATGCAGTGGAGGAGTTCATTGACAGGCTTGCAGATGAATATGATACGGTAGGTGCAAGCAGGCAGTTTCAGGCGACCAGAGGGGATATTGTCACCGTTGAGGGTGGCACCTATGGCAATAAGATGAACAGAAAGGCAGAAGTGGAATATCTCACAGATGCGTTTCTTTCCGGAAAGCGGGAAGTGCATGAGCCGGAGTACACTCAGAAGGCATGGAAACAGGGGAAGAATGACATCGGAGGCACCTATGTGGAGGTGGACATGGGAGAGCAGATGATGTATTACTATGTGGACGGGGTACAGAAGCTGAGCACACCCATTGTGACGGGGAACACTTCGCGTAGGATGGGAACGCCCTCCGGGGTAAACTATGTCTATCTGAAGCAGAGAAATCGTGTCCTTCGGGGACCGGGATATGCTTCGCCGGTGGATTTCTGGATGCCGGTCAAGGGCGCGATCGGCATTCACGATGCATCCTGGCGCAGTAAATATGGCGGAACGATCTATCAGACGAATGGGTCACATGGGTGTATCAATACGCCACGGGATGCAATGGTACAGTTGTATGACAGTGTTGAGGTGGGGACGCCAGTGGTGATGTTTTACTGACAGTTCAGCCCAGGACTTTGCATTTACTGCAAAGTCCGTGAGAACGTGTGAATTGGGTCAAAGGGAATCTG
>CAYXKS010000132.1:0-6718 GCA_964465725.1 uncultured Bacteroides sp.
AGGCCCAATGTGGGGAAGTCAACTTTGATGAACGCATTGATCGGGCAGAAAATTGCCATCACCTCCAAAAAGCCGCAGACGACCAGGAACAGGATTCAGACGGTGTATACTTCCGATGAAGGGCAGATCGTATTTCTGGATACACCGGGGATCCACAAGGCAAAGAATAAGTTGGGTACTTATATGGTGAATGTGGCAGAGCGCACCATGGAAGATGTGGATGTGATTCTGTGGCTGGTGGAGCCGACGGATTACATCGGCGCCGGAGAACAGCATATCATCGAGCAGCTGAGACAGACAAGAACACCTGTTATACTTGTGATCAATAAGATTGATACGGTACAGAAAGAATTGATCCTCACTTACATAGATGCCTACAGAAAGCATCTTGACTTTGCGGAGATCGTACCGGTGTCAGCTCTGAAAAAGGACGGTTTGGATATTCTAATCGAATGTATCATGAAATATCTGCCCTACGGAGAGCCTTTTTACGATGAAGATACCGTGACAGATCAGCCGATGCGGCAGATTGTGGCAGAACTGATCAGGGAGATGGCGCTCAGATGCTTGGAAGATGAGATCCCACACGGGATTGCGGTTGTGATCGAGGTGATGAAGTTTCGGAAGCACATTGTAGATATCGAGGCCACGATCATCTGTGAGAGGGAATCCCATAAAGGAATCATCATCGGGAAGCAGGGAAGTATGCTTAAGAAGATTGGTTCCCAGGCGAGACCGGAGATAGAGGAACTTGTGGAATGTCAGGTAAATCTGAAGCTTTGGGTCAAGGTGAAGAAGGACTGGCGGGACAGTGATTATCTGCTGAAAAATTTCGGTTATAATCCGAAAGAAACAGAATAGAAAACAGCAAATTTGCGAACCCTATCATTATGATATGTGACATGATCAGGGGGCGTAAGATGAAGGCGATAAATTACTGGGATAAGTTTATGATAACAGGGAAGATCGATGATTTTCTGGCATATAAAAACGCAGCAAAAGACGAGACGATAGAGAAATGCGAGGGGAAGGAAAGGTCGGGAGAGCATTCTCATGCAGGAATATACACAGATTACGGGAATGGTTTTAAGGGCTGAGCCGATTGGAGAATATGACAGAAGAGTCGTGATACTTACGAAAGAGAAGGGAAAGATATCTGCTTTTGCCAGAGGGGCGCGCAAGCCCAACAGCAGACTGCTCGCAGCGACGAATCCTTTCTCTTTCGGAGAGTTTAAGTTATATGCGGGGAGAAGCTCTTACACGATTACGGACGCATCAATCAGCAATTATTTTGAAGGACTCCGCGAGGATTTTGAGGGCGCCTATTATGGCATGTACTTTCTGGAGGTGTCGGATTACTATACAAGAGAAAACAATGATGAGAAGGAAATGTTAAAGCTGGTATATCAGTCGCTTCGGGCACTTTTACATAAAGGTCTCTCCAACCGTTTGATTCGCTGTATCTTCGAGATGAAGGCCATGGTAGTAAACGGGGAGTTTCCGGGGATGCCATCGGATGGGGAGTGGGACGAATCCACTGTATATGCGGTTTCTTACATCATGCAGTCAAGCATTGAAAAGCTGTATACTTTTACCGTAAAGGAAAACGTGCTGGAAGAGATGAAAACGATTGCGGACGATTATCGCAGGAGATATCTGGACAGGACGTTTAAAAGTCTTGAAATTGTGGATAATCTTTAATATAATGTAATGCAGTATGTTGAGATCAGAGGGGAAAGTGTATGCGAAGAGGAAAAAGTATTATATTTGTCCTGGCAGTGATCTGTGTTCTTGTCGGTTGTGGAGGAAGAAAGGCGCCAGATGTGAGTTCGGTTACTATTGACAAAGACGGAAAGATCAGTCATCAGATTGTCGGGCAGTTTGAACAGAACTATTATGAGAAGGACGGGCTTATGTCGCTGGCGAGAGAGCGGGTAGACAAATATTGCTCAGACAATGGCGCTGACCGGGTCGTACTCGGAGAGATAGAGGAGGAGGACGGCAAGGTCCTCATGCAGTTTGATTACGCATCCTGCACTGATTACAGTGCTTTCAATAACAGGGAGTTGTTTGTGGGCACGCTGGATGAGGCGGAGAACCAGGGATACAATTTGGGATATGTCGCCTTTACGTCTTCCAAGAGCCAGCCGATGGAGATCAGTGATCTGGAAGAGCCGGAGAATATGCAGATTGTAATTATTGGTATGAAGCCGTCGGAGGAGATGGTGGTGCATACTTATGGGAAGGTGCTTTATGTAAACCAGAGTGCCACTAGTGACCTGAATGTGGCTTTTTTGGGGAAAGACAGTGTCAATATCTCGTATCCGGCACAGGAAGAGGGCGCACAGGAGAGTGTGCTGTCCTATATTATATTTGAATAAAGTAACAGATTTACACGTTCTCACGGACTTTACAGTAAGTGAAAGTCCTGAGCTGAATAATTGCTGCATAAAACCACGGTGTGAGCGGTGGGAATATAGAAAGGATAGAAACTATGGAAAAGACAATGGAGAAAATAGTAGCTTTATCAAAGGCCAGAGGCTTTGTGTATCCCGGGTCTGAAATTTATGGAGGATTGGCCAATACATGGGATTTCGGAAATCTGGGAGTAGAACTTAAGAACAACATTAAGAAAGCATGGTGGCAGAAGTTTGTGATGGAGAGTCCCTACAATGTAGGGGTGGACTGTGCAATTCTGATGAATCCTCAGACATGGGTTGCCAGCGGGCATCTTGGAAGCTTCTCTGATCCGTTGATGGATTGTAAGGAATGTCATGAGAGATTCCGCGCAGACAAGATCATAGAAGACTACGTGGCGGAACAGGGTATGACTCTGGACAGTTCCGTGGACGGCTGGAGCCAGCAGCAGATGAAGGATTTCATTGAGGAACATAATATTCCCTGTCCGACCTGCGGCAAACATAATTTCACGGACATCAGACAGTTCAACCTGATGTTCAAGACGTTCCAGGGCGTTACGGAAGACGCCAAGAATACTGTATACCTGCGCCCGGAGACGGCACAGGGGATCTTTGTCAATTTCAAGAACGTGCAGAGGACGTCCCGCAAGAAGATTCCTTTCGGTATTTGTCAGGTGGGTAAATCATTCAGAAATGAGATTACGCCCGGTAACTTTATCTTCCGCGTGAGAGAGTTTGAGCAGATGGAGATGGAATTCTTCTGTGAGCCGGATACGGATCTTGAATGGTTTGCATATTGGAAACAGTACTGCATCGATTTCCTGAAGAGCCTGGGAATGAAGGAGGAGGAGATGCGTGTCCGTGACCATGACCCGGAAGAGCTTTCTTTCTATTCCAAGGCCACCACGGATATTGAATTCCTGTTCCCATTCGGCTGGGGCGAACTGTGGGGAATCGCCGACAGGACCAATTATGACCTGACGCAGCATCAGAATACATCCGGCGAGGATATGTCTTATTTTGATGATACGAAGAACGAGAAATATATTCCGTATGTCATAGAGCCGTCACTTGGCGTGGAGAGGCTTTTCCTGGCAGTTCTTTGCGGCGCTTATGACGAGGAAGAGATCGGTGAGGGAGATGTCCGTACCGTGTTGCATTTCCATCCGGCGCTGGCGCCTGTTAAGATTGGAGTGCTTCCGCTTTCCAAGAAACTGAATGAGGGCGCGGAGAAGATCTTTGCGCAGCTGTCTAAGAAGTATAACTGTGAATATGATGACAGAGGCAATATCGGCAAGAGATATCGCAGACAGGATGAGATCGGGACTCCGTTCTGTGTTACATATGATTTTGATTCCGAGACGGACGGATGTGTGACTGTGAGATTCCGTGACTCCATGGAGCAGGAACGGGTGGCGATTGCGGAACTGGACGCTTATTTTGCTGACAAATTTACGTTTTAACAAAATATGAATTTCGATAATTTGGAATGCATCTTAATAATTTAGAGTGTATTTTAATTGAGAATAGAGTTATGACATTTTCAGGCTTTTTATGACGTGAGAAAGGATATAGAATTAGTGTGAAAAATCAGATTTTTCATTACTGTTTGTGCCTGAGTAAAACGAAAGGAATGAGTGATTATAATGAAACCATATGGTGTAAATGATTTACGAAGAATGTTCCTTGAATTTTTCGAGAGCAAGGAGCATTTGAAGATGAAAAGTTTTTCGCTGGTGCCGCACAATGACAACAGTCTTTTGCTGATCAATTCCGGGATGGCGCCGCTTAAGCCTTATTTTACAGGGCAGGAGATTCCGCCCAGAAAGCGTGTAACGACGTGTCAGAAGTGTATCCGGACGGGTGATCTGGAAAATGTAGGTAAGACGGCGCGACACGGAACATTTTTCGAAATGCTTGGAAATTTCTCCTTCGGAGACTACTTTAAGCATGAGGCTATTGCGTGGAGTTGGGAGTTTTTGACCAAAGTTGTTGGACTGGATGAGGACAGGCTTTATCCTTCTATCTATGAAAATGATGAGGAAGCTTTTGAAATCTGGAATAAAGAGATCGGTATCGCACCGGAGCGGATTTTCCGTTTCGGCAAGGAAGATAATTTCTGGGAGCATGGTTCAGGTCCCTGTGGTCCGTGTTCGGAGATCTATTATGACCGCGGGGAGAAATATGGCTGCGGCAAGCCAGGATGTACGGTGGGTTGTGACTGTGACCGTTATATGGAGATCTGGAACAACGTGTTTACCCAGTTTGACAATGATGGAAAGGGCAATTACACGGAACTTGCGCAGAAGAATATTGATACCGGAATGGGCCTGGAAAGACTTGCATCTGTTGTACAGGATGTGGATTCTATTTTTGACATAGACACGGTGCTTGCGCTTCGCACGAGAGTGTGCGAGATTGCCGGAGTAGAATATAAGAAGGAGTATGAGACGGATGTCTCGATCCGCATCATCACAGATCATATCCGTTCGGCAACTTTTATGATTTCGGACGGCATAATGCCTTCCAATGAGGGAAGAGGCTATGTGCTGCGGCGCATTATCCGCCGTGCAGCGCGTCAGGGCAGGAAGCTTGGAATTCAGGGAACATTCCTGTCTGATTTGGCAGGAACAGTCATTGAAGGCTCCAAAGATGGTTATCCGGAGCTGGAAGAGAAGAAAGAGTTTATCTTCAATGTGCTGACACAGGAAGAGAATAAATTTAATAAGACGATTGACCAGGGCCTTACGATTTTAAGTGAGATGACTGATGCCGTGGCGGGCCAGGGGGAGAAAGTACTGAATGGCTCGGATGCGTTCAAATTATACGATACTTATGGATTTCCGCTGGATCTGACTAAAGAAATTCTGGAAGAAAAAGGCTTTACGGTGGACGAAGAGGGCTTTAAGGCGTGTATGCAGGAGCAGAAGGATAAGGCACGTAAGGCGCGTAAGACAACAAATTATATGGGCGCTGACGTGACCGTGTATGAGTCTATTGACCCTGCTGTTACGACAGAGTTTGTGGGATATGATCATTTGAGTTTTGACTCAAAGGTGACGGTGCTGACGACAGAGACAGAGCTTGTGGAAGCGCTGACAGACGGAGAGATCGGCACTGTTATCGTGGAGAAGACTCCCTTCTATGCCACCATGGGCGGTCAGGAAGGCGATACAGGCGTGATTACGACGGCGGACGGCGAATTCAAGGTGGAGAATACCATCAAACTTCTGGGCGGCAAGGTAGGCCATGTGGGTAAGATGACCAGAGGGATGTTCAAAGTCGGAGACGCAGTGACCTTATCGGTAGATACGACGAGGAGAGGCAATACCTGTAAGAACCACAGCGCTACGCACCTGCTTCAGAAAGCGCTTCGTGAAGTTCTTGGCAATCATGTGGAGCAGGCAGGTTCCTACCAGGATGGCGAGCGGACGCGTTTCGACTTTTCACATTCAGCGGCTATGACACCGGAGGAGATCCGGCGGGTTGAGCAGATTGTCAATGAACAGATTGCGGAGAATCTTTCCGTTGAGACGAAGGTCATGACCATAGAGGAAGCCAAGAAGTCCGGAGCTATGGCGCTTTTTGGTGAAAAGTACGGTGAGACGGTGAGGGTGGTGCAGATGGGAGAGTTCTCCAAGGAGTTGTGCGGCGGTACTCACGTGAAATCGACCGGAATGATCGGGTCTTTCAAGATCTTGTCAGAGTCGGGTGTGGCTGCGGGGGTACGCCGTATCGAGGCGGTGACAGGCAGCAATGTGACGGCATATTATCAGAGACTGGAAGAGCAGCTTTATGAGGCGGCCAGAGTGCTGAAAACGTCCCCGGCCACTCTGGTGGAAAGATGTGAACATCTGATGGCGGAGATGAAGGCATTACAGAGTGAGAACGAGGCGCTTAAGAGCAAAGCAGCAAAAGACGCGCTGGGAGATGTGATGGACCAGGTGCAGGAGATTAAGGGTGTGAAGCTTCTGGCATCGAAGGTTGCCGGGGTGGACATGAACGGTTTGCGTGAGCTGGGAGACCAGTTGAAAGAGAAGCTGGGCGAAGGAGTTGTAGTCCTGATCTCCGACAAAGACGGCAAGGTCAATATGGTGGCCATGGCGACTCAGGGTGCGATGGACCAGGGGGCACACGCCGGTAACCTGATCAAGGGAATCGCAGCCCTTGTAGGCGGTGGCGGCGGAGGCCGTCCGAATATGGCTCAGGCAGGCGGCAAGAATCCGGCCGGTATAGATGCTGCCATTGAGGAGAGTGCAAAGGTGCTGGAAGGCCAGATCAGCGAAAACTAAAATAAT
>CAYXKS010000132.1:6818-8783 GCA_964465725.1 uncultured Bacteroides sp.
CATTGAGGAGAGTGCAAAGGTGCTGGAAGGCCAGATCAGCGAAAACTAAAATAATTGTTGACTCGTAACCAATTTGTGGTATAATTCTAAGTGTGTGAGAACACGTAAATAACCCAATCAGTCGAAATACTCTGGGACTGAAGGGAGGTCAGGTGCGGGAATGTCAAACGTAATCGTAAAAGAAAACGAAACATTGGACAGTGCTTTACGTCGTTTCAAGAGAAGTTGTGCGAAGGCTGGAATTCAGCAGGAGATTCGTAAGAGAGAGCATTACGAGAAACCCAGCGTAAGACGTAAGAAAAAGTCCGAAGCAGCAAGAAAGCGTAAATACAACTAAAATGTATGGCAGGCAGATCCGGAAGAGATTTCGGGTCTGTTTTTCTGTGCGAAAGCAGACCACCGGCGGAATATCTATTGTCCACCCACAATATGTATAGTACATAAAAGTATATTTGGGAGTGACAGTGGTGAGAAGAATAAGAAAGCGGATTGCGGTATGGCTTCTTCTGGGATGTTTCCTGCTGCAGGCAGGATTTATGAATTTGTCTTTGACAGTGCAGGCTGCGCCGGAAGTCGCCACTCCTTCTTATGTGGTGATGGAGGCGTCTACAGGGCAGGTGGTCTGTGAGCAGGACGCGGACACAAGAAGGAGTCCGGCGAGCATTACAAAGATTATGACTCTGTTGATCATTTTTGAACACATAAAGAGCGGAAGAATCCATCTGGATGACCAGGTCATTACAAGCGCCTACGCGAAATCCATGGGCGGATCACAGGTCTTTCTGGAGGAGGGCGAGGCTCAGACTTTGGAAACGATGATCAAATGCATTGCCGTCGCGTCGGGCAATGATGCCAGTGTGGCGGTGGCGGAGTACATAGCAGGCAGCGAGGGCGAGTTTGTCAAACTGATGAATGAGAAAGCGGAAGCGCTTGGAATGCAGAACACACATTTCGAGGACTGCTGCGGACTTACAGATTCGGATAATCACTACTCGTCCGCTAAGGATGTGGCGATTATGTCGAGGGAGCTGATAACAAAATATCCGGAAGTTTTTGACTATACAAGAATCTGGATGGAGGATATCGAGCACAGGACGGCGCAGGGAACCTCCACGTTTACTCTGTCCAGCACCAATAAGCTGCTGAAGCAGTATGAGTGGGCTACAGGACTCAAGACAGGGTCTACCTCGAAGGCATTGTACTGTCTTTCGGCGACGGCAAATAAGGATGGTATGGAGTTGATCGCTGTTGTGATGGCAGCCCCGGATCCCAAGACACGGTTTCAGGATGCGATCACGCTTTTGAATTATGGATACAGTGTGAGCCAGATGTATAAGGATGAGAATAAAGATCCTCTGCCGGAGCAGAAAATCGAGGGTGGTATTGAGGATGTGCTGTATCTGACTTATGCAGGACCCTTCGAGTATCTGGATACGACCGGCAGCAATCTGAGCGAGATTCAGAAGGAGATCAGCCTGCCGGATGTTGTGCAGGCCCCGGTTGCGGAAGGAGACGCCATCGGTGAAGCGGTCTATAAACTGAACGGTACGAGGATCGGAAGCGTCTCTATTCTTGCGGCGAAAAGTGTGGATAAGGCAAGTTATAAGGACTATTGGAAAAAAGTGTGGATCTTATATCTGATGAAGCGGTAGAAACAGCGTAGAAGCATAGGGAACTGAGAACAAATGTTCTCAGATTGCGGGAATATACCTGTTTATGGTATACTGTACGAGTTCCGTATTTTTGCATTTGTGCCTGTGATCAATGTCAGACGCTGCGTACTGGTATAATTTTCTTAATGGCATTGATTTATGACAGTGATGATTACGACATATGTGGCTTCGCGGAAGAAGGCATAAGAACAGAAAATGTGCAAGCATGCATGTGACAAATCATGGATACGGGGACAGGGAAGTAAAGAGGAAATTATATGCTGCAAGGAATTATGATTTTGATTGTTATTGT